>CAUJFM010000136.1 GCA_963169595.1 Bacteroidota bacterium
TGCGGACGATGTCGGCCTCCGGGTCGCTGGTGAGCGGGAAGGGCGCGGTGATGATGACCTCCTTGGCGGGATAGTCGAAGGTGCAGAGGATGATGGGCACACCGGCCTTGGTGGCCATGTGGTGGAAGCCCGTTTTCCAGTGGGGCTGGAATTTGCGGGTGCCTTCGGGGGTGATGGCGATCTTGGTGATCTCGCCGCGCTGGAACATGGCCACCACGGCATCCACCAGGTTGTTGTGCTTGCTGCGGTCCACCGGGTAGCCGCCCAGGGCCTTGAACAGCCAGCCGAAGGGGGGCTTGAAGAGGGACTGCTTGGCGAGGTACTTCACATCGCCCATGCGGGCCAGGCTGCGCACGGCGAGCCCCACAAAGAAATCCCAGTTGCTGGTGTGCGGGGCCACCACCACGATGTAGCGCTGCAGGTCGGCGGGGCGCTCATCGCGGATGCGCCAGCCCAGCAGCGTTTGGAAGAAGAAGCGGTAAACGGGACGCATCATGCGGGCTCAGCACTGCGCTTCCAACCAAGCCAGGGCCTCCGCCTCGTGCTCGAAGATGGCGGTGGGGAACGGCGGTTGGTGATGACTGTAGTAGAGGTCGGTGAGGCGGCGGATGGCATCGGGCGGTGCCACGGTGGCCTCGCAGAGCGTGATGTCGCGCACCAGAGGCGAATGGTCCGTGAGGTTGATGCGCACCTCCCCGATGGAATCGGCGTTGAGCACCACCATCACCGGTACGCGGTGGCCCTGGGCCAGGCGCACGCGGGCCTGGAGCACCTCGGTGATGCCGGCCATGTCCAGCCCCACACCTTCGTGGAAGCGGATCCGGACGATGCCCGAGGGCAGCCGTTCAAGCAATGCCAGACGGGTCTGTATCTTGTCCACCGTGACCATGGACCGGAGTGTTGGTGCCTGCAAGATAGCCGCTGCGGCGGAAGTTCCACACCGTGCTGGAACATCGCCCCCCGTGCTGCCGTATCACGGCCCCATGGAACGGTCGCGCCTTGCCATCCTCGATGTGGAGACCACCAGTGGCGACCCCACGGTGGGCCGCATCATGGAGGTGGCGGTGATCGCGGTGGACGATGGCGTGGAGCGGCTCCGCTGGGAGAGCCTGGTGCAGCCCCGCACCCGCGTGCCGGGCTTCATCCGGCGGCTCACCGGCATCGACGACGGCATGCTCACCGAGGCCCCCGTGTTCGTGGAGGTGGTGCGCACGCTGCAGACGCTGACGCAGGACCGCATCATCGTGGGGCACAACGTGCGCTTCGACATGACGGCCATCGCGCACGAGTTCGCCCGCACCGGGCTGGTGCTGGAGCGGCCCACGCTGTGCACCGAGCGCCTGGCCCGCCGCCTGGTGCCCGGCCTACCCCACTACAACCTGGGCAGCCTGTGCCGGCACTTCGGCATTCCCTACCGCTCGGCACACCGCGCCTTGAACGACGCCGAGGCCGCGGCCGCGCTGCTGCAACGGCTCATCGCCGCGCATGGCCATGAGCACGTGATGCAGGGCGTGGTGCACCCCGCCCGCGCCCAGCGCGCTTAAGAAGCCATCTCAACCTGATTTTTGGAACCGAGCTGGATGGATCATCCGGCCAGCCAACCTACCTGCCGGTGGGCAGGGGCGCGAAACCTGCCCTTCGGGAGGCGGGCCCGCGCATAGCTGGACGCTTGGGAAGGGTTGAGCAACGCAGGATGGCTGAAAGAAGCACCCGCGCACTGCTTTTTCGGTGAGGCTTTGGCCCAAGCGACCCGAAGGATCATGTTGACATCGGTGGTGTCCGGGGAACGTTGATCCAACACCGGCTCCGACCCCTCCGGGGTCGTGCCCAAGTGCATTCGCCTTCATTCAATAGGCTATGACCCCTCCGGGGTCAAGCCCGTGATCACATGGGTTCTGACCCTGGAGGGGTCACAGCGTATAGCCCGAAGGGCGTTATCGGCCAGTGTTCATTTTTCGACCCCGGAGGGGTCGGAGCCGGTATTCTGGACGATACACCAGTCCAGGAAGCCCATCCTACATGACCTACCCATCTTTCATTGATGGACGTGCCATGCCTACCGTCAACGAAGTTCACCCCGGACATCCCTTATCATGAGATGGCCTCCAAGAACTGCTTACTGCAAGAGGATGTTGGTGCGCCAGAGCACCCACATCACCAGGGCGAAGGCCAGACCGACCAGCCCCATCCATTGGCCCGTGCGGGCGTGGCGGATGCTGCTGTCCGTGTAGCGCAGCAGGTGGCGCTCCGCACGCCGGCGGCCCCACACCCCGAAGGCAATGGCCAGCACGCCGAGCACCACGGCCAGCGAGACCAGGTGCCGCGCGAAGGCGAAGGGCAGGCTCAACGCACCGAACACCAGGGTGACGGTGCTCAGCGGCAACCGAACGGGGGCCTTCTCGCTATTCATGAGGCGTGGGAAAGGGCCTGGTGCACCTGCAGCACCTGCGGGATCACCAGCTGCTGGTCGTTGTTGACGATGACGTGGTCGGCAATGGCCAGGCGCTCCTCCTCGCTGGCCTGGTTGCGCATGCGGGCCTTCACCTCGGCCTCGGTGGCCCCGTCACGCGCCATCACCCGCGCAAGGCGCAGGGCTTCCGGGGCGCTCACCACCACCACGCGGTCGAAGGCCTGGTGGCCGCCGGTCTCGGCGAGGATGGCGGCCTCCATCAGCACGTAGGGCGCGTGCTGTTGTTCGGCCCAGTGGCGGAAGGCCTGGCGCACGGCGGGATGCACGATGGCGTTGAGGTCGGCCAGGGCCTGGGGATCCTGGAACACCACGGCGGCCAGGGCCTTGCGGTCCACCGTTCCGTGGTGCACCACGCCCTCGCCGAAGCGGTCCAGGATGGCGGCGCGCACGGCAGGGTCCTCGGCCAGCAGGTGGCGGCCGGCCGCATCGGCCTCAAATACAGGGATACCGAGCACACCGAACATCCGCGCGACAAGGCTCTTGCCGCTGCCGATACCACCGGTAAGCCCCACCTTCAGCATGATACCGGGCCGGGTTTGAGGAAGAGAGCCTCAGGCCTTGGCCGTGGCCTCGGTGAGCTGCTGCGTGTTGTCCATCGCGATGGCGCTCTTCTCGAAGCGCAGCTTCACGTTGCTGTCCACCTCCAGCAGCACGGTGGTGTCGTTCACCTCCACCACCTTGCCGTGGATGCCGCCGATGGTGACCACCTTGGAGCCCTTCTGCAGGTTCTCGCGGAACTTGCGGGCCTCCTTGGCCTTCTTCTGCTGGGGGCGTATCATGAAGAAGTAGAACACCACCATGAGCAGGCCCATCATGATCCAGAAGCTGGTGGGGTCCTGTTGCTGTGCTTGAAGAAGGATGCTGGTCAAGATCATCGGTCGAAGGTCTGGGAGGGTTGCAGGTTCAGGTTCATTCCACGGCAGGGGTGCCGGGGGGCGCGATCACCTCACCGGTGAGCGCGAGCACGGTGCTGGGGGGCGTGGCGTTGGTGACCACGGTGACGGTCTTCTCCTGGCGGCCGGCGCGGCCGTTGCTGTCGAAGATCACCTCGATGGAGCCTGTGCCGCCGGGCGGGATCGGGTCCTTGGGCCAGTCGCGGCCCACGGTGCAGCCGCACACGCTGTGCACGTTGGAGATCACCAGCGGCGCACCGCCGGTGTTGGTGAACTGGAAGCGCTTGGTGACCTTGGCGCCCTGCACGATGTGGCCCATGTCGCGGCGCAGGGAGTCGAAGGTGATGGCGGGCAGGTCGGCGGCATCCACCTCCTCGTGGCCCGAGGTGCTGAAGGTGATGTCCTGCGGGGTCACCGTGTTGTCCGGCTCCTCGTGGTCGGTGAGGCGGCAGGAGGCGGTGCCCAGCAGCACCACGGCGAGCAGGCCCAGCCCAAGGGGGCGGGCGCTGCGGAGGGGTGGCACGGACCGGTGAAGCATGGCGATCAGCTTTCCAGCAGGCCCCGGCCCACCTTGTGGATGCGGCCATCGGCCTTCATCTCGATGAAGAGCTTGTCCAGCACGCCGTTGATGAAGCCCTTGCTCTTGGGGGTGCTGTAGGCCTTGGCGATCTCGATGTACTCGTTGAGGGTCACCTTCACGGGGATCTGGTCGAAGACGCGGGCCTCGGTGAGGGCCATCTTCATCAGGATCATGTCGCTGTAGGCGATGCGGTCGGCCTCCCAGTTGCTGGCCTTCTCGCCGATGGCGCGTTCGTGCTCCTCGCCCAGCTCGATGGCCTTGCGCAGCAGGGTGCTGATGAACTCCTGCTCCTCCTTGGGGTCGCGGGCCAGGTCGGCCAGGAAGCTGTCCGTGGTGTCGCCCTCGGTCATGTGCTCCAGGGCCCGTTTCACCATGGCGGCGGCCAGGTCCAGGTCCTCCAGCCAGTAGATGCTGCGGCTGTCGAACACCTCCTGGAGCATCTCGCTGTTGGCGATGTGCTCGGTGAAGAGCTGCACCAGGTAGTTCTGGTCCTTGCGGAAGCCGGGGGCGGTGTCGGCCATGTAGGCCTGGTATTCCGGCGAGGCCTCCACCTCGCGGAAGAGCTTGGAGAACAGTTCGTGGTTGCCCACCCAGCTGATGCGGCGGCGCTCGCACTCCAGGCGCAGGCGCTCGCTACCCGAAAGGGTCAGCAGCAGCGGGTTGTCCACGAAGCGGCGATTGGGGTTCAGGTCCTCGGGCGTGGGCAGGCGCTTCTTCTTCCGCTCCTCGATGCGCAGTTCGCCGATGTGCCGCAGCTCGCCGAAGACGAGCAGCAGGGACAGGAAGAGGTCGTAGGTGCGGTCGATGCTGGCGAGCAGTTCCTTCTCGATGCGGGCCGCATTGGCGCCATCGCTCTGCCAATAGGCATAGAGCGACTGGAACACCTTGATGCGGAGATAGCGGCGGTTGAGCATCGGCGGGTCAGAAGCGGATACCGGCGGAACGCATGCTGGTGATGCGGTGCTCCGCGGCCTGGTTCGCGGCCAGGTAGGTGGGGATGCCGAGCTCGGCGCTGGCCTTGAAGATGCGCAGCGCGGTGTCGTAGATCCCCTCGGTCTGGTTGAGGGCGGCCTGGCGGTTGTAGCCCTTCCGCTCCCACGCGCAGTTGATGATGCCACCGGCGTTGATGAGGAAATCCGGGGCGTAGAGGATGCCCTTCTCCATCACGGCCTTGCCATGCACCGCCTCGTCGGCGAGCTGGTTGTTGGCGGCACCGGCGATCACGCTGCACTTCAAGCGCTTCAGGGTCTCGTCGTTCACCGTGGCACCCAGCGCGCAGGGCGAGTAGATGTCCATGGCCACGTCGTAGATCTCCTCCGGCTTCACCAGGGTGATGGACGGGAACTCGGCCTTGATGGCGGCCAGTTTGTCGTCGTGGATGTCCGTGAGGAAGACCTGGGCACCTTCCTTCACCAGGTGGCCCACCAGTCCGCGGCCCACGTTGCCGGCGCCCTGGATGGCCACCTTGCGGCCGCTGAGGTTGTCGGTCCCGTAGGCGGTCTTGGCGGCGGCCTTCATGCCGCAGAACACGCCGTAGGCGGTGACCGGGCTGGGGTCGCCGCTGCCGCCCATCTCCTCGGGCAGGCCGGCCACGTTGGTGGTCTCCTTCAGGATGTTCACCATCTCGGTGGTGCTCATGCCCACGTCCTCGGCGGTGATGTAGCGCCCGTTGAGGCTGTCCACGAACTGGCCGAAGCGGCGGAACATGGCCTCGGTCTTCTGGGTGCGTGCATCGCCGATGATCACGGCCTTGCCACCGCCCAGGTCCAGACCGGCCAGGGAGCTCTTGTAGGTCATGCCGCGGCTCAGGCGCAGCACGTCGTTCAGGGCCTCGGCCTCACTGGCGTAGGGCCACATGCGCGTGCCGCCGAGGGCGGGGCCCAGGGTGGTGTCGTGGATGGCGATGATGGCCTTGAGGCCGGTGGGACGGTCGAAACAGAAGAGGACCTCCTCGTGGTCGTGCTTCTCCATCCGGGCGAGGACGAGCTCGGTACCGGTCGCTTTCGTGCTGGTCTGGACCATGGTTGTTGCGGCGTGGGCGATGGGTGGTTCTGTCGTTCGGCAGGGACTTCCGGAACGTTCACACCACCGTACCCAAAGGTCAACCGGTCAATGCGCACCGCCCCTTCCGCTCCTCACTGTGCCCCTACCTTTGCCTGCCTTCCGAAAAAGCGGCTACCGGCAAGAGCGGCGCAAAAGTAGGAAGTTCCCTCCCGCCATGCGTCCGTTGCTGAAGCTCAACCCCTACTTCGCCCGCTACCGCTGGCATCTGATCGCCGGGGTGTTCTTCATCGCGCTCAGCAACCTCTTCGCCGTGTACTCCCCCCAGGTGGTGCGCGAGGCCATCGACCTCATCGGCACCGCCGTGCGGCAGCTGGAGCTCCCCCCCGAACAGCGCCAACTGCCTGTGCCCGAGCTGCTGCAGGTGTGGGTGGGCTGGACCGGGATCGACCTGCAGGCCCGCCTACAGGACCTCCACGACGACAGCGCATTGAAGGCCACCGTGGTGTGGATCACCAGCCTGCTGGCCGTGCTCTACCTCGTGTTCGCACTGCTGAAGGGCTTCTTCATGTTCCTGATGCGGCAGACGATCATCGTGGTGAGCCGCCTGATCGAGTACGACCTGAAGAACACCGTGTACGCCCACTACCAGCGGCTGGACCGCGGCTTCTACAAGCGCAACAGCACCGGCGACCTCATGAACCGCATCAGCGAGGACGTGGGCAAGGTGCGCATGTACCTGGGCCCCGCGGTGATGTACACGGTGAACCTGGTGGTGCTCTTCGTGATGTGCATCGGCTTCATGCTGCACGTGAACGCCGAGCTCACCCTGTGGACGCTGGCCCCGCTGCCGCTGATGAGCGTGGTGATCTACTACGTGAGCGACCTGATCAACCGGCGCAGCACCGAGGTGCAGCAGCAGCAGAGCCGGCTCAGCACCCTGGCGCAGGAGAGCTTCAGCGGCATCCGCGTGCTGCGGGCCCACGCCAAGGAGGCCAACGCCGTGGAGCGCTTCCAGGAGGCCGCCGCCGACTACCGCGACCGCAGCCTGGCGCAGGCCCGCATCGATGCCCTCTTCATGCCGGCCATCATGCTGCTGATCGGCCTCAGCACCGTGCTCACCATCCTGGTGGGCGGGCTGAAGCTGATCCAGGGCGACCCCACGGTGAGCGTGGGCAACATCGCCGAGTTCGTCATCTACGTGAACATGCTCACCTGGCCCTTCGCCTCGGTGGGCTGGGTCACCTCCCTGATCCAGCAGGCCTCGGCCAGCATGGTGCGCATCAACGAGTTCCTGGACACCCGTCCGGCCATTGAGGACCAGGCCGATGACCTGGCCGAGATCCAAGGCGACATCACCTTCCGCAACGTGGGCTTCACCTACCCGGACACCGGCATCGAGGCCCTGCGCAACGTGTCGTTCCACATCCCGGCGGGGGGCACCCTGGCCATCGTGGGGCACACGGGCAGCGGCAAGAGCACCGTGGCCGAGCTCATCGGGCGGCTGCACGACGCCACCAGCGGCACCGTGCTCATCGACGGGGTGCCCATCCAGCGCGTGAAGCTGGAGAAGCTGCGCAGCCAGCTGGGCTTCGTGCCGCAGGACGTCTTCCTGTTCAGCGACTCCATCCGCAACAACATCGCCTTCCGGCTGGACCGCGCGGACGACCTCGACGAGCGCGTGGTGGGCGCGGCCAAGGCGGCCCAGGTGCACAGCAACATCGTGGACTTCCCCGACGGGTACGAGACCCTGCTGGGCGAGCGCGGCATCACCCTCAGCGGCGGGCAGAAACAGCGGGTCAGCATCGCCCGGGCCATCATCGGCCGGCCGCGCATCCTGCTCTTCGACGATGCCCTCAGCGCCGTGGACACCGCCACCGAGGAGGCCATCCTGCGCGAGCTGAAGGCCGTGATGAAAGGCCGCACCACCGTGATCATCAGCCACCGGATCAGTGCCGTGCGCGATGCCGACCACATCCTGGTGCTGGACCATGGCACCGTGGCGGAGGAAGGCACCCACGAGCAGTTGCTGGCGCGCGGGGGGCAGTACGCCCGGCTGCACGAGGAGCAGCTGCTGGAGGAGGCGCGGGAGCCCAGGGGCTGAGCTCAGGAGGCCTTCCTGGAGCCGCCATGGAGGGGCCGACCGTTTTGGCCATGTCGAACATCCGTTTATATTTGGGATCGTCACGCAACAAGCGCAGGGCAGACCTCCCATGGTGGACGATCGTGAGGATGTGTATTCCAAGGCCATACGGGCCGGTAAACGCACCTATTTCTTCGATGTGAAGAGCACCCGTGGTCGGGACCTTTACCTCACCATCACGGAAAGCAAGAAGCACACCCACGAGGACGGGTCGGCCAGCTACGACAAACACAAGATCTTCCTCTACAAGGAGGATTTCGACAAGTTCATCGAGGGCCTGAAGGACGCCATCACCGAGATCGAGCGGTTGAAGGCCAGCGGCGAGTACGGCCGCAACGAGGACGTGCCCCGCCACAACGGCGCCGCGAGCAGCTCCTACACCGACGTGAACTTCGAGGACCTGGACCGGAAGGACATCTGAGTCAGGCCGCACCTGTTCAAAACTCGGCGACTTTTCAACACGACCGATCGGGGTCGGTGACGGTACTTTGCAGCGGTCACTATCCGTTGACCCAACGCATCCACCGAGCATCCCGATCATGGCCAAGATCATCTCCATCGTCAATCAGAAAGGCGGCGTAGGCAAGACCACCACCGCCATCAACCTGGCCGCCAGCCTGGGCGTGCTGGAGCGTCGCACCCTGCTGGTGGACGCCGACCCGCAGGCCAACGCCACCAGCGGCGTGGGCTACGACCCGCGCAACGTGAAGGCCAGCATCTACGAGTGCATCATCAACGACACGCCGGCCGCCGACGTGATCCTGGGCACCGACAACCCCAACCTGGACCTCCTCCCCGGCCACATCGACCTGGTGGGCGCCGAGATCGAGATGATCGACATGCGGGAGCGCGAGCAGCAGATGAAGCAGGTGCTCGATCCGCTGCGCGACAAGTATGACTTCATCATCATCGACTGCTCCCCCTCGCTGGGTCTGGTGACGGTGAACAGCCTCACGGCCAGCGACAGCGTGATCGTGCCCGTGCAGTGCGACTACTTCGCGCTGGAGGGCCTGGGCAAATTGCTCAACACCATCAAGATCGTGCAGCAGCGCCTGAACCCCGAACTGGTGATCGAAGGCATGCTGCTGACCATGTACGACAGCCGACTGCGCCTGGCCAACCAGGTGGTGGAAGAGGTGAAGACCCACTTCCAGCAGCTGGTGTTCGACACGGTGATCCACCGCAACGTGGCGCTGGGCGAGGCACCGAGCCACGGCCAGACCATCATCATGCACGACGCCAGCAGCAAGGGCGCCACCAACTACCTGAACCTGGCCCGCGAGATCCTGCAGAAGAACAGCCTCACCCGCATCCCTGACAGCGAGCGCACCATCGCCATCCCCGACGAGCAATGACGAAGAAGAAAGGCCTTGGACGCGGCCTGAGCGCCCTGTTGGAGGACAGCCCGGCCGAGATCGCCTCGCGTCCCGAACCGGTGAGCGCGCCCCGCAGCGCCGGTCCCATCGGCACCATCCCGGTGTCGCAGATCGAACCGAACCCCTTCCAGCCCCGCACCTACTTCAGCGACGAGGCCCTCTCCGAGCTGGCCCAGAGCATCCGTGAGCTGGGCGTGATCCAGCCGGTGACCCTGCGCAAGGTGGGCTACGAGCGCTACCAGCTCATCAGCGGCGAGCGCCGGTTCCGCGCGTCGCAGCTGGCCGGCCTTACCGAGGTGCCCGCCTACATCCGCGTGGCCAACGACGAGGCCATGCTGGAGATGGCGCTGGTGGAGAACATCCAGCGCGAGGAGCTGGACGCCATCGAGGTGGCCATCAGCTTCCAGCGCCTCATCGACGAGGTGAAGCTGACCCAGGAGCAGCTCAGCGAGAAGGTGGGCAAGGACCGCGCGACAGTGGCCAACTACCTGCGCCTGCTGAAGCTGCCGCCCGAGATCCAGCTGGGCCTGCGGCAGCGCACCATCGGCATGGGCCACGCCCGCGCCCTCATCAGCATCAGCGACCCCGTGCGCCAGGTGGAGCTTTACCACAAGATCGTGGAGAGCCAGCTCAGCGTGCGCGCGGTGGAGGAACTGGCCCGCAACCATGGCCCCAAGGGCAAACGCACCGCCGCCTTCGCGCCCCGCGCCAACAAGGAGCTGGGCAAGCGCCTGGCCGAGCGCCTGGGCAGCCGTGTGGTGGTGAAGCAGACCCCCGAGGGGGCAGGCCGCATCGAGATCCGCTTCCGCAGCGAGGAGGAACTGCAGCGCCTGGTGAACGCACTGGGGTAAGTGGAGCGATGCCGCCCCTGCCCCACCTTTGTGGCATGAACGGGGTCCGCGCCATCCTGACCGGTCTGCTGCTTGGTGCGCACGCGCTGGTATGCGCGCAAGGCCAGCCGGTGGACAGCACCTCCTGGCGCTACCACCACTCCCCCCGCAAAGCCACGATCCTCAGCGCCGTGCTGCCGGGCGCCGGGCAGATCTACAACCGCAAGTACTGGAAGGCCCCCATCGCCTGGGCGGGCATCGGCACCTGCGTCTACTTCATCCAGGAGAACAACCGCGAGTACCAGCGTTACAAGGACGCCTACCTGGCGCTGATCGACGGCGACCCCAACACGGTGGACGAGTTCAACGGGCAATTCAGCGCGGAGAACGTTTCCAACGTG
Organism: Bacteroidota bacterium; assembly: GCA_963169595.1. GTDB lineage: Bacteria > Bacteroidota > Bacteroidia > Flavobacteriales_F > PHOS-HE28 > PHOS-HE28. Next base: position 10,695 of record CAUJFM010000136.1, read on the forward strand.
ATGGACACCTACCGCCGCTGGCGCGACATGAGCTACGTGTTCCTGGGGCTCACCTACATCCTCAACGTGGTGGATGCCACGGTGGATGCCCATTTCGTGCGCTTCGATGTGGGGCGCGACCTGAGCCTCTCCCTCTCCCCGGCCGTGCCGCTGGCCTACCAGGGCAGCCTGGGTGTGGGCCTGTCGCTGAGCTGGCGCTGAGCCGCCGTTCGTCCGGTCCGCCGACCATTGCCCCCGATCGCACCATGCGCGCCTCGTTCGGGGCGGTTAACTTCGGCGCGCCCTGAAGGGCACCCGCACCATGCGCATCGCACTCTACGGATACGGCAAGATGGGCAAGGCCATCGAACAGATCGCGTTGCAACGCGGCCATACCGTGGTGCTGAAGGTGGACCGCGACGCGGCCGGCACCTCGCCCACCGGCGTGGATGTGGCCATCGAGTTCAGCGAGCCCGGCGTGGCCGTGGACAACATGCGCACCTGCCTGGCGCATGGTGTGCCCGTGGTGGTGGGCACCACCGGCTGGTACGATCGCCTCACCGAAGTGCAGGCCTTGGTGCGCGAGCACCAGGGCAGCCTGTTGTGGGCCAGCAACTTCAGCATCGGGGTCAACCTCTTCTTCCGCATCAACCGGCAGCTGGCCGCACTGATGGACCAGCAGGCGGCCTACGGAGTGCACCTCGACGAGATCCACCACATCCACAAGAAGGACGCCCCCAGCGGCACGGCCCTCACCCTGGCCAAGGACATCGACCTGCGGGTGAAACGCTATGCAGGCTGGGCGCTGCAGGACGCTGAAGGCCAAGCCCCTATCGCCGCGGAGGTGAAGCCCGTCCCCATCCGCAGCGAACGCATCGGCGAGGTGCCGGGCAAACACAGCATCACGTGGAGCAGCGCCGATGACCGCATCACCATCACCCACGAGGCCTTCGGTCGCACCGGCTTCGCCACCGGTGCCGTGGTGGCCGCCGAGTGGCTGCTGGGCACGGCGGCGACCGGCCCGCGCAAAGGCCTGTTCACCATGGACGATGTGCTGGATGTGAACCCATCATGAGAAACACGCGGTAGGTCGACCCCGAGGGTCGACGATGCCGGGGACCGACAACCATCAACTTTCAACCTGAACCCTTGATCCCTTACCTCTTCCTCTTCGCCTACTTCGCCGTGGTGATGGCCAGCTTGTGGAAGCTCTTCCAGAAAGCCGGCAAGCCCGCCTGGGCCGGGTTCGTGCCCGGGTACAACATCCTGGTCTGGCTGCAGATCACCGGCAAACCCTGGTGGTGGATCTTCCTCTTCTTCGTGCCGGGCGTGAACCTGCTCATGTTCATCATCATGAACGTGAACATCAGCATCGTGCTGGGTGAGCGCGACCTGAAGGACCATGTGGTGATGACCTTCCTGCCGTGGTGGAAGGTGCCGCAGCTGTGCTGGTCGGACAAGACCTACGTGGGGCCCATTCCCGTGGCGCAGCGCAAGCGCGGCACTGTGGGCCAGTGGGGCGATGCCATCCTCTTCGCCGTGATCGTGGCCACCGTGTTCCGCACCTACACCTTCGAGGCCTTCACCATCCCCACGCCCTCCATGGAGAAGAGCCTGCTGGTGGGCGACTACCTCTTCGTGAGCAAGCTGAGCTACGGGCCGCGGATGCCGATGACGCCCATCACCTTCCCGTTCACGCACCACACCCTGCCCCTCACCACCAGCACCCCCTCCTTCGTGGAGTGGTTCAGCCACGACTACCGGCGCCTGCCCGGCTTCGGCTCGCCGCAGCGGGGTGATGCGGTGGTGTTCAACTTCCCCGAGGGCGATACCGTGGTGGCCAACCTGCAGAACCAGAGCTACTACCAGCTGGCCCGCCAGTACCCGCGCCACAAGCTGGCCGACCCCAACTACCGGGTGCGCAGCTACGACGAGCTGGGCCGTCCCACGCTGATCCCCACCGGCGGACTGCTGGTGCGTCCGGTGGACAAGCGCGAGAACTACATCAAGCGCTGCGTGGCCGTGGCCGGTGACAGCCTGCGCATCGTGAGCGGCAAGGTGTACGTGAACGGCAAGGAGAGCCCCCTCTCCAGCACCGGTCAGTACAGCTACGAGTTCGTGCTGCGCTCCTCCTTCCGCAAGGACAACCTGAAGAAGCGCTTCGACATCAGCGAGAGCGATGTGCAGGACAACGGGCAGGTGGCCGTGATCCCCACCTCCCCCACCATCGCCGAACAGCTCGCCAAGTTCGACAACGTGGTGAGCATGACCCGGCAGGACCACCCCGAAGGCTACTACGACAGCTACGGCGTGTGGCCCATCTTCCCCAACCACCCGGACTTCCACTGGACCGAGGATAACTTCGGTCCCATCTGGGTGCCCAAGGCCGGTGCCACGGTGACCCTCACCGCCGCCAACCTGCCGCTCTATGCCCGCGTGATCCGCGTGTACGAGGGCAACACCCTGGAAGTGCAGGACGGTCAGATCCTGATCAATGGCCAGGCCACCGACCGCTACACCTTCAAGCAGGACTACTACTGGATGATGGGCGACAACCGGCACCGTTCCCAGGACAGCCGCTTCTGGGGCTTCGTGCCCCACGACCACATCGTGGGCAAGGCCGTGCTGGTGTGGTTCTCCAAGGACCCCTACACGGGCATCCGCTGGAAGCGACTGTTCTCGGGCGTGAAGTGAGCCTGATCGAAGCGGCCCCATGAGGCGGTTCTGGAGCCTGGTGCACGAGCGGTGGATGGCCCTGAACGAATGGCTGCGCGCCTTCGTGGTGGCGGCCGTACTGCTGGCGCTGGTGCACGGCTTCCTCTTCCGCGTGGTGAACGTGCAGAGCACCAGCATGTTCGCCACGCTGATGCCCGGCGACCTGCTGCTGGTGCAGCGCTGGCCCGTGGCAACCGGCGTGGAGCGCAACGATGTGGTGGTGTTCCGCGACCCGCTGAAGGACGACCGCGCCCTTTCCCGCCGCCCGCTTTTGGTGAAGCGCATCGCCGGACTGCCCGGCGATGCCGTGGAGCTGCGCAAGGGCGTGCTCTACGTGAACGGCCAGCGGGCCGATGATCCGCCCGGCCTCACCTGGAGCCATCTGCTCCGCGTGCGCTCCAGCGTGGATGCCGACAGCCTGCTCCGCGCGCTGGACCTGCCCCCCGCCTATGCCGGACGTCAGCGGCGCACCGTGGAAGTGGCCCTCACCGACGCCCAGGCCGACCAGCTTCGAGAGCTGCCCCAAGTGGTGAGCGTGGAGCGCATGGGCACCGCCACGGGTACACCGCGCCACATCTTCCCCTTCAGCCCCTTCTTCCCGTGGAACGGCGACAACTACGGGCCCCTCACGGTGCCGGGCAAGGGCGACACGCTCACCATCACCGCCAGCAACCTGCCGCTGTACGACCGGCTCATCACCCAGTACGAGGGGCACCGGCTGGGCGTGGGCGGTGGGGAACTGACGCTGGATGACAAGCCGCTGACCACCTACGTGGTGGAACAGGACTACTACCTGGTGCTGGGCGACAGCCGCCACCACAGCTCCGATTCGCGGTACTGGGGCTTTGTGCCGGATGACCATCTGGTGGGGCGCGCGTCGGTGGTGCTGCTGAGCAAGGGTCCCTCCGGGCTGCGGAACGGTCGCTGGTGGCGCGGGCTGTAGCCGGTAACTTCGCACGGTCCATGAACGTGCTCCCTCTTCCCTGGCGTGCGCTGCTGCTCGGCGGCGTGCTGGCCCTCACCTCCTGCTCCGGCGACCAGGCCACCTGCGATCGCTTCCTCGAACCCTATCCCGACCTCATCAGCGGACGCCAGCGCTCGGCCAAGAACGCGACCTACCTGGACGCCATGGCCCATTACTCCGCCGGGCGCTACAGCGAGGCCATCCCCCTGCTGCGCAGCTACCTGCAGCAGCGCGACGCCCACGATGGCGCCCACCTCTACCTGGCCTGCAGCCTGCTGGAACAAGGCGAACCCTTCGAGGCCGAGCTGGAGCTGGACCATCTGGAGCGCAGCCACCTGAAGGACTTCCGCGACCAGACCGAATGGTACACCGTGCTGTGCTGGCTGTGCAGCGACCAGCGCGACCGCGCCTTGGAGGGGGCCAAGGGCATCAGCGGGCAGCCGCGGCACACCTATGCGGCGCAGGCCCGGGCATTGGTGGAGGCCCTGCAATGAGCGCGATGGACCCCGTGGAACGCCTGCGCGAGGCCCTGAAAGGCCCATTGCCCGGCCACGACCGCTTCCTGGAGCTTTCCGGCTACAAACGACCCGACCTGGAGCGCGCCCGCGAGCTGGACCCGCCGCCGCGCGAAAGCGCCGTGCTGGCCCTGCTGCACCCGCGCGAAGGCATCTGGCACACCCTGCTGATGCTGCGCCCACCGTACGAGGGCGTGCATGGCGGGCAGGTGTCCTTCCCCGGTGGACGGCGCGAGCCGGAGGATGAAAGCCTGGAGGGCACGGCGCTACGCGAGTTCATGGAGGAGACCGGAGCCCGCGGCACCACCATCGAAGTGCTCGGCACCCTGTCCCCCATCTACATCCCGCCCAGTCGTTCGCTGGTGACGCCCTATGTGGGGGTGTCCACCGCGCTGGCGCCCCTGGCCCCCGACCCGCGCGAGGTGGCCGAGCTCATCGATGTGCCGCTGCACCAACTGTTGCGGCAGGACATCCTGAAGCACCGCGAGCAGTACATCCAGGTGCTGGGTAGGCCCACGCAGATCCCCTACTTCGACGTGAACGGCCACGTGGTGTGGGGTGCCACGGCCATGATGCTGGCCGAACTACGCGAGCTGCTGCTCCACTGAGGCCACGCCCAGTTCGCGCAGGAAGCGCTCGTTGGGACGCGTGCCGGCCTTATCGGCGCTGAACTCGGGCTTGATGCGGCGCACGAAGTACATGTCGATGGCGCCCTTGTTCTTGGCCTCCACCTGGCCGCGGTGCTCGCACTCGAAGCGGTCCTTGATCAGCGCGTAGGTGGCGCCGCTCACGTTCACCTCCCCAGGCACGCCGCTGCTCTCCATGCGGCTGGCAGTGTTCACCGTATCGCCCCAGATGTCGTAGGCGAACTTGCGCTTGCCCACCACACCGGCCACCACCGGGCCCGTGTGCAGGCCGATGCGGAGGATCCAGGGCTCCTTGCCCTTCGCCTCGTGCTCGCGCCGCCACAGGTCCATCATCTCACGCACCTCCAGCGCCGCCATCACCGACTTGATCGCGTGGAGCGGATCGCTCGAAGGCACGCCGCTCGCGCACATGTAGCTGTCGCCGATGGTCTTGATCTTCTCGATGCCGTAGCGCCCGATGATCTCGTCGAACTTGATGAAGCATTCATCCAGCTCGTTCACCAGCTCTTCCGGGGTCATCTTCTCGGCGGCCTTGGTGAAGCCCTTCATGTCGGTGAACATCACGGTCACCTCATCATGCCGGCGGGCCGTGGCCTTGCCCTTGTCCTTCAGTTCATCGCTGATCGGCTTGGGCAGGATGTTGAGCAGCAGGTCCTCGATCTGCACCTTCTGGCCTTCGATCTCCTTGCTCTGCGCCACCACTTCGGCGGTGCGCTCCTGCACCTTCCGCTCCAGCACCTGGTTGCGAAGCTTCAGCTGGCGCTCGCGCACCTTGATGTAGCTGAGCACGCTGATGGCGATCGCCAAGGTGAGGGCGGTGTAGAACCACCAGCTCTGCCACCACGGGGGCAGGATGGTGAAGGCCAGTTCGGCGGGCTGCGCGCTCCACAGGCCCGCGCGGTTCAGGCTCTTCACCTTGAAGGTGTAGGACCCGGGCGGCAGGGCCGGGTAATAGGCATCAGTCTCGCTGGTGAGGGGCTGCCAGTCGTTGTCCAGCCCTTCCAGCATGTAGGCATAGCGCACGGCGCCGGGGTCGCTGAGGCTCACCGTGCCGTAGTGGATGCGGATGCTGCGCTCGCTATGGCCCAGGCGCAGGTCCTGCTCCACGGGACGGTCCTCCAGGTTCACGTTGAGGCCGCGCAGGGCCACCAGGGGCGGCGGTGCGGACCCATCGCCCTTCTCGGGCACCACACGCGTGGCCCCCTTGGCCGTGCCGAACCAGAGGTCGCCGTTGCGGGCCAGGCACACCGCGCCCGGCTTGGCCTCCACGCCGATGAAGCCCGACCGCTCGGTGTAGGCCAGGAAGCCCTCCTGCCCCGGACGACGGCAGTTGAGGCCGCTCACCGTGCCGATCCAGATGGAACCGTCCTCGTCGCGCACCAGCGAACGGATGGTGTTGTCCAGCAGTCCGTCCTCCTTGGTGTAGGTGAGTTCCTGCTTCCCGTCCTTCAGCATCACCACGCCCTGGTTCATGCTGCCGATCCACAGGCGGCCCTCCCGGTCCTGCACGAAGCAAGAGGGCGAGAGCGCGCGACCGAGGTCCACGCGGGTGGCCTTGCCGTTGTCGATGCGGGTGATGCCCTTGTCCTTGCTGCCCACCCAGATGGTGCCCTTGTCGTCGCGGAACAGGGCGGTGACCGGCGTGGTGGGCACACCATCATCCTCGCCATACACCATGGGCGGTGCCCCGCTGGAATAGCGGCGCAGGCCCGTCACCGTGCCCACCCATAGCTCGCCGGGCTGGCCCACGGCCAGTGCGGTGACCTTGCCGCGCGGGATCAGCACGTCCAGGTCGGGGTGCGGGATGGGGTTGAATCCGCTGGGGTCCAGGTGCACGAGGCCGTTGGTCTCGGAGCCGATCCAGATGGTGCCCAGGGCATCCTCCACGATGCTGCGCACGCGGGAGGTCCGCACCGTCTGCAGCGTCTTGATCATGCCCGTGCCCTGCACTTTGGGATCCAGGATGCTCACTCCCCCATCGGTGCCGAACCACAGGCGGCCGTTGCGGTCCTCCATTACGGCCCACACCTGCTGGTCCAGCAGGCCGTCCTGCTCCAGCAGGTTCAGGAAGCGCTCGCCCTTGAACACGATGAGGCCGTAGTCGCTGGTGGCCAGCAGCATGTTGCCCTCGCGGTCGCGGCTGATCTTGCGCACCTGCAGGCTCTCCAGGCCGTTGCCGGGGTGGTAGTGGCGGCGCACGCCGTTCAGTCCGATCACGGCCGCACCGCCGCCCCAGGTGCCCACCCACACCTGGCCGGTGGCATCCTCACCAAAGGAGGAGACCAGGTTGCTGGGCAATCCGTTGGCGGTGTTGTAGTTCACCACCTGACCGGTGCGATGGTCCAGCACATAGGCCCCGCTGCTGATGGTGCCCAGCCAGAGCCGGCCCTCGGCATCCTCGTACAGGGCGTTGATGCCCATCACGTCCTGCAGGCCGTTCCACTCCAGGCTCACGAAGCGCTTGGACGCAGGCTCCCACTTCTTCAGGGTGCCACCGTCCTCCAGGAAGGCGATGGTGCCGTCGCGGAAGCGGCGCACGTCCAGCAGGTGCTCCAGCAGGCCTTGCTCGCTGCCATAGGCATTGGCGGTGAGGGTGCCGTCGTCGCCCACCGCGGTCACGTGCAGGGCGCCCTGGCCCATGGTGGTGATCCACAGCGAGCCGTCACCGTCCTCGATGATGCCGGTGATGTCACTGGTGAGCGCGGATCCGGGCGGCTTGGCCACGGTGAAGCTGCGTCCCATGCGCAGGCTGATGCCGCCACCCGTGTGGCCCGCCCAGAAGCGACCGGTGCGGTCAATCAGCAGGCAGCGCACGCCCTTGGGGGCCAGTCCATCCTCCACGCCGTAAGAGCGCACGCCGATACGGTCGCGGCCATCGAAGCTCACGAGACCATCCTCGGTGCCCAGCCACACCAGCCCGGTGCTGTCCTGCAGCACGCTGTACACGTTGCTGCTGGGCAGGCCGTTCTGCACGTCGAGCCGTTCGAAGTAGAAGCGTTGGGCCTGCAGGCCGAGGGCCAGGGTGCAGCCAAGGAGGAATGCCGAAAGGCGCATGGGTCGGTTCGGATCAGCGGGTAAGGTCGTAGAAGCTGGCCTCGGAGCCGGCGGCATCGCTCACCACCAGGGCGTTGCTCACGCTCTCGCTGTAGTTCTGGATCAGGTTCTTCAGGGGGCCATAGTTGTAGAAGGAGTAGATGTCGTCCTTCTTGCCGTCCACGGGGATCCAATAGCTCTTGCCCCCCACGGTGCGGCCGTGGCCGGCATACCACACCAGCACGGTGTTCACGTTGTTGGTGCGCACCAGGTCGCGCAGCTCGGTGCTGAAAAAGCGCTCCAGCTGCTGCTTGCTCAGGTTCTTCTTGGTGATGGTCCTCTGCACGTTGTACTTGCCGAAGGCCTTCTGCATCTTGGCCGCATCGCTCCCCTGCCCTTGCAGCGCGGGGAAGCTCTTGTAGTCGCTGTTCTCGATGTACACCACCCAGGTGACCCCCGAGGACACCGGCGTTCCGGCGACCGGCTTCTCCACCGGTTTGGTGGTGGCCGCGGTGGTGCCGGTACCGGGGTCGGCGGGCCTGGCGGCCACCACGGTCTCGGCCTTGCGCTGCAGCTGGTACACCACATCGGTGCCGTTGCCGAACTGATCCTCGGCGCGCACGGTGAAGCGGTCCTTACCGGCGATCACCAGCTTGATACTGAAGTCGGTGCGGTTGGTGTCGGGCACGTAGCTCGCGAGGATGCCGTCCACCGTGATGCTGCGGATGATGCTCGCGTCGCTGGCCGTGCCCTCGATGAAGAGGTCCTCCTTCCCGGCCGGGAGGTGGATGATGCGGTCCCCGCCCGGATCGGGGGAGGTCACCGCGATGGCCGGCGCCACGCCTTCATTGCGCTCCACGCGCAGGGTCATGGTGCTTTCGTTGTCATACACGTCCATGGCCGTTACCACCAGCTCGGTGGCGGTGGCGCTCAGCGGCACGGCGACGAAGAACTCCGGATCGCGCTCGTCCTTGGTGTAGTCGGCATCCACGCCGTTCACGGTGATGCGCTTCAGCAGGTTGCGGTCGCGCACGTGGCCGTTCACCTTCACCCGGCTCAGCACCGAGCTTACCTGCGCCACGCCGCCGCGGTGCACGGGGTCCACCACGGTGATCATCGGCGGATCGCTCTCGCGGTTCAGTTCGAACAGCTGCTTGTCCACACGGTCGCGCTGCTCCTGCACCTTGCGGCGGTCGTCCACCGTGTAGGCCGCGCTGCCCTCCATGGCCTTGTGTGCCGCGTCCAGGTCCTTCAGCGCCCCTTCGAGGTCCAGGTTGGCCTCGCGGCACTCGGCGCGGAACAGCAGCACCTCCACATCGCCGGGCTGCTCCATCAGCACCTTGTTCAGGTCGTTCACCGCGTTCTGGTGCTGCCCGAAGCCGTGGTAGTAGCGGGCGCGCTGCACGTACACGGCGCGGTCCGTGCACCCCAGGGCCACGCAGCGGCTCACGTCGTCGATGGCCTTGGCATACTCCTTCTGCAGGGCCAGGGCCTTGCTGCGGGTGAAGAGCGCATCGGTGCTCTGGGGGTTCAGCTCCAGGGCCCGCGTGCACTTCTCGATCGCCTTTTCCAGGGTGCGCATCTGCATGGTGGGCCCGCTGTACTGCTCATACAGCTTCAGTTGCACCTCGGAGAGGGCCACGTAGGCCGCCTCGTACATCGGGTTCCACTCGATCACCTTGTCCAGGTCGAACTCTGCGGTCTTGTAGTCGCGTGTGGCGGTGCGCACCAGGCCGTGCAGGTAGTAGGTATCGGTGGTGGCCTTCAGCGCCAGGGCGGCATCGGCGGCGGCGCTGGCGCAGTCCAGGTCGTTCAGGGCCAGGCACGCGCGCACACGGGCCTGCTGGGCACGCATGTGCTTGGGCTCCACCAGCAGGGCCTTCTCGGCACAGGCGCGGGCGGTGCGGGCGCTGTCCACGTCCAGCCAGGCCATGGCGGCTTGGGCGCCCAGGTCCGCATTGGCGGGGTCCAGCTCAAAGGCCTTGGCCAGGTCGGCGGCCTTGTCACGGGGCCTCTCCAGCAGGCCGTACACCTCCGCGCGGGCCACGTAGGCCTTGATCAGCTTGGGGTCCACCTGGATGGCCAGGCCGTATTTCTCCAGGGCCGGCTCCAACTGCTGCTGAGCGCGCAGCTTCTCCCCTTCCTTGTAGAAGGCGTTGCCGGATTGGGCCAGGACAGGGGCCAGCGCCAGCAGCGCGGCCAGGAGGACGAGGGGGTACCGTAGGGAGGACATCATCGCGATGGAGCGAAAATAGGACCAACGGGCCGAGCGGGCGGTTGGGCAGGCGTGAGCCCCGAAACCTTAACCGCTCAACTGGCCGGCAGGCACACCCGGACCAGCGGTCACGTGAAGTGGCTCCTGGCCACCACCCAAGCGAACGGTGAGCGTTCGGCTATCTTGGCGGGAAAGGAGACCCGCGGTGAGCTTGGGCAGCGCGGCGTTGAGGCGAAGGGTCCCCTTCGGGAGACCCTTCGGAGGTCTAGACTTGCTCTGCGTGAGGGAGGGACCGATCATGCACGTCTATTTTTGGACACTTCATGGAACGAAGGGAACAGTTTCTCAGGCAGCTCCGAAAGGTCCTGAGCGTGATCTTGTCCCTGGCGTCCGTGGCCCTTGTCCTTATTGGGGCGTACTATTTGATCGCATGGAGTGCCGATCGTGATGAAGAGCGGCTGCGGACCTTGGGCGAGACCACCATCGCTACGATCATCGATCGGGGTCACATGAAGGGCTACTACGGGATCTTCGAGTACCAGGTCAACGGTCGGAGCTATCAGCAAAGGGAATCGATCAGCCGATTTGATCGGATCGGAGAGCAATTCATCGTTCATTACATGAAGGATGATCCAATGGATAGTTGGGTCGATCGTTCGAGACCTGTTTTTCTGGCAGGCAAGGAATACAGAATGACCGAAGCTCTAATTATCGATTCCAATTCAGTTCTTGTCCATTATGAGTATGATGTGGCGGGAACGAGGTATCAACGAACACAGCAATGTCCCGAGCGGGACTGTGGAGGTATTGGAGCGATTTGCCGGGTCAGTTACCTCGTGTCGGATCC
>CAUJFM010000137.1 GCA_963169595.1 Bacteroidota bacterium
CAAGGCCAAGGCCCACGAACTGGGCTTCCTGGCCTGTGGGTTGGCCCGGGCGGGCTTTCTGGAGGAAGAGGCACCGCGCCTGGAACAATGGCTGCGCCAGGGGAAGCACGGCACAATGGCTTACATGGAGCGCCACTTCGACCTGCGGCTCGATCCCACCAGGTTGGTGCCCGGAGCCCGGAGCGTGATCAGCCTTGCCTACAACTACTTCGCCCCACCGCAGCAACAGGACCCCGATGCGCCCAAGCTGAGCACCTACGCCTACGGCCGCGACTACCACAAGGTGGTGAAGAAGCGCCTGAAGCCGTTGATCGCCTTCATCGAGGAGCAGTTCGGCGCGGTGGACCTGCGCGCCTTCGTGGACAGTGCCCCGGTGCTGGAGAAGGCCTGGGCCGAACGCGCGGGCATCGGCTGGCGGGGGAAGCACACCAATGTGATCCGGCAGGGCGCGGGCAGTTGGTTCTTCCTCTGCGAAGTGATCACCGACCTGGACCTCGAGCCCGATGCGCCTGCCACCGACCATTGTGGCACGTGCCGGCGCTGCATCGATGCCTGCCCCACGGAGGCCATCACGCCCTACGGCGTGGACGGCAGCCGCTGCATCAGCCACCTCACCATCGAGCTGAAGGGCGCCATACCGGAAGAGTTCGCCGGGAGGATGGCCGGCTGGGCCTTCGGCTGCGACATCTGCCAGCAGGTATGCCCGTGGAACCGCTTCGCCACGCCGCACGCCGAGCCCGAGTTCACACCCAAGGCGGAGGTCATGGGGCTCACGGCCGATGAATGGCATGGCATGACCGAGGTGGTCTTCGACCGCCTGTTCGAGGGCAGCGCCGTGAAGCGCACGAAGTATACCGGATTGCGCCGCAATATGGACTTCCTGCGGCGTGCCGACAACTGACCGGAGAGCTCAGGTCCGCATCGTGGTCCTGAACACCTCCAGGATCACATCCTTGTAGACATGTCCGAAGGTGGCCAGGCACCAGGCCTTGAACACCATCTGGTCGTGCTGGTCAAGCCAGCGTCGGGCCTTGATAAGTTCCTTGGTGAACAGCCGGCGATCAAAACTCACCTTCTGGAGCACCTGTTTGCTGAGCTCCATCATCTTCCTTCCCTGGTCCATCATCACAAAGCCGTCTTTAGCGAGGTTGAAGATAATCGATCGCGATCCGGATGACCAGCCGGTCGGGGGCAGGTTGTCCACGGTCGTCAGGTTCCGGACCGCCAAGTTAAACGCACTCCGGGCGGAGTTAGTGCGGCCGGTGATGGACCGTGCCCTCAGGGAATGTGCTTCTCCACCACCTGCATCACCTCGTAGGTGGCGCTGTTGTACACGTAGGCCACCAGGTAAAGATGGGTGGGGGCCCAGGCGGTGTTCAGCGTGTAGGGAGGGAGCACCACCTCCAGCGTGTCTCCCACCGGTTCCGAGCCGGTCAGGACCACATCGCCCCACGCGCTGGTCAGGTCGTCGCGCAACACGTGCCGGTGCACATAGTCCGGGATCTCCGAGGGGCTGGCGTTCGCGTCAGACTGCCAGCCCACGATGCTGTCCTCCACCAGGTAGACCACCAGCTTGTGCTCGGCCCCGGCCAGGTCCTCGGCCACGCTCACTTTCACCTTGGCGTTCACCACCCCGGTGCTGGCGTTGCGCTCCAGCTGGGAGAACCACAGGTCCATCAGCGCAGGCTGGCCCAGTTGTTCGTTCACGGCCGCATCCCAGGCAAAGCGGTCCAGCATCATCGCCCCGTTGTATGGTTTGCGGTTCACCAGCCCTTTGGGCAGCCCGCTGCCGGGGGGCAGCCACAGGTTGGTGTAGGTGGTGCCGGCCTCCGTGCGGAAGTCATTGTCGTAGTAGCCATCACCGATGGGGGGCACCGGCCCGGCGAAGAAATCCGTGACATGCAGGGCCACCACCACCAGGTCCGGGCCGATGGCCGGGTCCGCTTCCAGTTGCTGGGCGATGGTGGCCGCCTCGGGACAATAGATGCAGCGGTGGCCGGTGAAGTCCTCCAGCAGGATGCGGCGCCGCACGCCTTCCACGGGTGCGGGGCCTCCACCCGTGTTGGATGGACCATAGGGCTCTTCCACGATGTCGCAACCGGTGAACATCACCACCAGGGCGGCCAGCAGGTGCAGGGGTCGTTTCATGGTCATCAGAACGTGCTGGTGATGGAGAGGGAGAGGCCGTTGGACGCAGGCACTTGGCGGCACACACCACCCACGCAGAAGATGCCGGCCCGTTGACGTCCGTAGTTCACCTGGAACCGGTTGCCGCCGCGGATGTAGCCCACCGAACCGAGGGGATAGGCGAGTGGTTCCTGGCCCTTGGCCTCCAGGTCCTCGTTGCCCACGTAGTTGTACTGCACCATGCCCGCCAGGAACCAGTGCGGGCTGAAGGTGAGCTCGGCCAGCGCCGTGGCCCAATTGCCCTGGTCCTGTTTGGTGCTCAGGTGCTGCACCTCGAAGCGGAGCGAAGTGCGGTCGGTGAGGTTGTGCAGGCCTTCCAGGATGAACATGTCCCCGTAAACCTTGGCCTTGCCGGGCTTGCCCTGGATGATGTCGATGTCATAGACCAGGTTCAGGTAGGTGAGGGCCAGCTCCCAGGTCTCGCTCACGCGCTTGCGCAGTTCGATGTTGAGGTCGGAGAAGTACATCCGGTCGCTGGGCACGAAGATCCGGCTGGTGTAGCCCAGCCTCCGTGTGGTGTCATCGGCGGCGCCCAGTTGTGTGGTGTCCAACGCATAGGCCACCGAGTAGTTCACGGCCAGCTTGGTGCCGTACTTGCCCCCCAGCTTGGTGCCTTTCTTCCATTTGTAGAACAGCTCTCCCTGGCCGGACACCTCCCCGTTGGGCTGCGTGGCATAGGGATACAAGGTGGCGGGCAGGTTGTAGGTGTGCTGTTTGGTGAGCGGGGGCAGGAAGTTGATGTTCAGGTCGAAGGCGGACGGCGAGGTGCGGTCGCTCTGGTAGAACATGTTGTCGAAGGAGTGCGCACCCAAACTGGCCCCGAAGCCCTTCACCGAATAGGTGGCGTTCACCAGCATGGCCTGGCCCGGCTTGTAGATGAACCCGTTGCGGTTGTTGGGGTCGTTGATCTTGTAGGCGTACTCGGTGTAGAGGTCCCACTTGGGCGAGGTGTAATGGAGCCGGGCGGCCCAGGTGCCCACGTTCTCGGGCAGCACCAGCTGGCTGCTGTTGTCCGCCTGGTACTTGCTCACGAAGCTGCCGCCGATGATGAGGTTGCCGGCGCTGGTCCAGCTGGTGTCCATCAGTTCGGCGAGGTTGATCTCCACGTCGGCGCCCCGCACGATGCCCACGCCCTTGGTGAAGCCGTTGTCGAAGCCGAAGCGCTGCTGGCCCATCAGGCCCTTGAGGTAGATGCCGCGGTAGGGCTTGTAGCGCACCCGGAAACCGTCCATGGCATTGTCCACCCCGAGGTAGCGCTCCTCGTAGCTGCGGAAGGCCATGCCCTGCCCGAACTGGTCGAAGAAGTTGCCGAAGGTGACCTCCAGGTCGGCCATCGTGTACTTGATGTACCGGTAGCCCACGCCCGTGCCCTTGTAGGGTTGCCCTGCCGGATAGCCCGCCAGCGGCGGCTCATAGCTCTCCAGGCGGATGCCGGCCTCGAAGTTCTTGTTGGTGTAGATGAGGTTCGTCCACGCGTTGGCCGCGAACCGCTGGGGGGGCATCACCGCGCCGATGATGGAATCCTCCAGGTAGTACTGGGCATCGGTGCTGAAGTTGCCGTGCAGGCTGCCTCCGTCGTTCTGCGCGTGCACCGGGGCGAACGCGCCCGCGGCCACCACACAGGCGGCCGCATGGCGCAGGAAGGTGGGGCGCTGCATCACTTGCGGCCCACGAGCTCGAGCACCTTGCGATAGAGTTCGTTCTCGTCGCCGGGCTCGTAGTTGTTATGCTGCCACACGATCTCGCCCTTGCCGTTCACCAGGAAGGTGTGCGGCACGTTGTTCACGTTCAGGGCGCGCTTCAGGTCCCCGTTGGGGTCCAGGTACACCTCGTAGTCCCAGTCCTGCCCGTTCACATAGGGCTTCACCCGGTTCATGCTGCGCGCATCATCGATGCTCACGGCCACCAGTTTCACACCGGTCTCCTTCTGCCATTGGGCGTACTTCTCCGCAATGGCGTTCAGCTCCTTCTTGCAGGGTGCGCACCAGGTGGCCCAGAAGTTGATGATCATGGGCTTCCCATCGTTGCTCAGCGTGCGGGTGTCCACCTTCTTGCCCTCCAAGGTCTGCACGGTGGCACTGGGGAGCTTGGAGGGGTTCTGCGCCAGGGCGACAGAGGTGAGGAGCGCGAAAGAGAGGAGGGTGGTGAGGACTTTCATGGTGATTGTTAGGACCCAAATCGAAAGGTCAGCGACCGCGATGCAACTATCGCACCGGATCGCTGACCTTTCGTTCAGGGCATCAAGAGAGGTTCGTCAGATCACTTGGTGAGGGTCACCTTGCGGGTGGCGCGGAGGCCGCCGGCGCTGATGTTCACGAAGTAGATGCCTTCGCTCAGGCCGCTGATGTCCAACGTCTCGCGCTGCACACCGCTGCCCGTGGAACGGGAGAAGTTGAGCACGCGCTCGCCCACCATGTTGAACACCTCCACCTGGGCGGTCTCGCCAGCAGGCAGTTCGTAGTTCACGAAGAGGATGCCGTTGGTGGGGTTCGGGAACACGCGGGTGGTGCGGTCCAGTTCGTTCTCCGGCACGCCCACGACCACTTCGGCCTTGCCGGCCTGCAGGATCTCCTTGGTGGTGGTGTTCTGCACGAAGGCCACGATGGTGAGGCCCGAGATGCTGTTGCCCCACAGGTTGTAGTTGCCCTGGGCGGGGTTGCCGAGGGTGAAGGTGTACTGCTGGGTCACCGTCTGCGTCTGGCCGGATTGCATGGCCGAGAGGTTGTTGCCATTGCCGTTGGGCAGCATCTTGCGCATGGCGTAGTGGAACTCGTCCTGCGAGGTGGTGGAGGCCGGGTAGCTGTAGAAGTCCTCCGTGGCGGCGATGTAGAGCTTGTGGGTGCCGGGGATGTTCGCATAGGGGGTCACGTCCACAGTGACGGACACCTGGTTGCCGTTGGTCCAGTATTCCATGTCCATGGCGACGAAGGCGGGCACGGCGGCGGCACCGTTGATGGTGGAGGCATTGGCGGCAGG
>CAUJFM010000138.1 GCA_963169595.1 Bacteroidota bacterium
CCTGCTGGTGGCCGCCTGCCTGATGGCCGTGCTCATCGCCTGGCTCGCCGGGGTGAGCAACCGACTGCTGCATGAAAGCCGCCTGCGCACCGAACAGCTCCACGCCGCCAAATCGAAGCTGGAACAGACCAACCGGGAGCTGCGGGAGACCATGCTGAGCAAGGAGGAGAAGGAGGTGATGATCAAGGAGATCCACCACCGGGTGAAGAACAACCTGCAGATCGTGAAGAGCCTGATCCGCTTCCAGATGGACCAGGTCAACGACCCGCGTACGAGCGAACTGTTCAACGAATGTGTGAACCGGGTGAGCGCCATGGCCCTGGTGCATGAGCAGACCTACCTGAGCAAGGACCTCGCGAACATCGACGTGAACAACTACCTGGCCCACCTCACGCGCGACCTCTGCTACGCCTACACCATCGACACCAAGCTGGACCTCGATATCCGCATCAACGTGCCCACCCTGAGCGTGGACACCCTGATCCCGCTGGGCCTGCTGATCAATGAGGTGATCTCCAACTCCTTGAAGTACGCCTTCAAGGGCCGCCAGCAGGGCGTGATCATGGTGCACCTGAACGGCGACGAGCATGGCGGCCTGCACCTGCGCATCGGCGACGACGGTGTGGGCCTGCCTGACCGCAGCCGCTGGGAGCGCCCCCAGAGCCTGGGCATGGAACTGATACACACCCTGGCCGGACAGCTCGATGCCCACATCGGCCTGGTGCCCGGCCCCGGAACGGTCTACGAGCTCCGCAGCATCGTGGAAGAGCAGCGCAAGCGCGCCTGAGCCCCCCGTTCGTCACAGCGGCCCGGGGACCGCGACCGCCACCCGACCGTTAGCTTCGCGCCGCCCTGCACCCTCTGCAGGCACCGATCCAACATGCGCAAGCCCCTTTCCTTTGCCCTTCCCCTGGCCCTGCTCACAGCCTGTGGCGGTGGGGAACCTGCCAACACCGTGGAGAAGATCACCTACCCCGAGACCCGCAAGGACAGCACCGCCGGCGACAGCCTGCACGGCACCTGGATCGCCGATCCCTACCGCTGGCTGGAGAACGACACCAGCGCCGAGACCGCCGAATCGGTGAAGGCCCAGAACGCCGTCACCAACGGCTTCCTGGCCAAGATCCCCTTCCGCGACAGCCTCGCCAAACGCTACGAGGAGCTGTACAACTTCCCCAAGTTGGGCGGCCCCATGCGCGTGGGCGAGCTCTATTTCGTGTGGAAGAACAGCGGCCTGCAGAACCAGAGCGTGATCTACGTGCGCAAGGGCCTCGATGGCGAGGACAAGGTCTTCATCGACCCCAACGCGCTCGATCCCGCCGGCACCACCACCTACAGCCCCATCGGCACCAGCCACGACGACCGCTACATGGCGGTGAGCGTGCAGAAGGCCGGCAGCGACTGGCAGGAGATCATGGTGTACGACCTCACCACCCTGCAGCCCACCACCGACCTGCTGAAGTGGAGCAAGTTCAGCGGAGCCTCGTGGTACAAGGACGGCTTCTTCTACAGCCGCTACCCCACGCCCGCGAAGGGCACCGAGCTGAGCGCCGCCAGCAAGTTCCAGAAGGTGTACTACCACAAGCTGGGCGATCCGCAGGAGAAGGACGTGCTCGTGTGGGAGAACACCCAGAACGGCGACCTCTACGTGGGCGCCGGCGTCACCGAGGGTGAGGAGTTCGCCACCCTGTACGTGAGCACCGGCACCGACGGCTACGAGATGTACTTCCACGACCTGCGCACGGGCGGCATCCCCACCCCGGCCACCAAGTGGGTGCCCCTGCAGACCGGCTTCGACCACAAGACCAGCATCGTCGACTTCGTGCCCGCCACCGGCAAGTTCCTGGTGATGACCGAGGTGGACGCGCCCAACTACCGCCTGGTGGAGGTGGACCCGAAGAACCCCGCCAAGGAGAACTGGAAGGACATCATCCCCCAGGCCCCGGAACTGCTGCAGGGCGTTAGCACCGGTGGTGGACTGCTCTTCGCTGAATACCTGAAGGACGCCACCAGCCGCTTCTACCGCATGAAGCTCGATGGCACCGACAAGCAGGAGATCGCACTGCCCGACATCGGCAGCGCGGGCGGCTTCGGCGGCAAGCGGGATGCCACCTTCAGCTTCTACAGCTTCACCAGCTTCACCGACCCCGGCAGCATCTACAAGTACGACTACGCCACCGGCAAGAGCGAGGTGTGGTTCCGTCCCGAGCTGAAGTTCGATCCGAGCGACTTCGTCACCGAGCAGGTGTTCTACACCAGCAAGGACGGCACCAAGGTGCCCATGTTCATCGTGCACAAGAAGGGCGTGGAGAAGACCGGCAAGAACCCCACGCTGCTCTATGCCTACGGCGGCTTCAACATCAGCCTCACCCCCAGCTTCAGCACCAGCCGCATGCTGCTGCTGGAACAGGGCGGTGTGTTCGCGCTGGCCAACCTGCGCGGCGGTGGCGAGTATGGTGAGGACTGGCACAAGGCCGGCATGAAGGAGAAGAAGCAGAACGTGTTCGATGACTTCATCGCGGCTGCGGAATACCTGATCACCGAAAAGTGGACCGACACGCCCCACCTGGGCATCAACGGGGGCAGCAACGGCGGCCTGCTCGTGGGCGCCGTGATGACCCAGCGTCCCGACCTCTTCGGCGTGTGCTTCCCCGAGGTGGGCGTGCTGGACATGCTGCGCTTCCAGAAGTTCACCGCCGGCTTCGGCTGGGTGCCCGAGTACGGCAACGCTGAGAACAGCCCGGAGGAGTTCGGCTACCTGAAGGCCTACAGCCCGCTGCACAACGTGAAGCCTGCGAAGTACCCGGCCACGATGGTGATGACGGCCGACCACGACGACCGCGTGGTGCCCGCGCACAGCTTCAAGTTCATCAGCGCGTTGCAGCCGGCCCAGCAGGGCGATGCACCGGTGCTGATCCGCGTGGAAACCCAGGCCGGCCACGGCGCTGGCAAGCCCACCAGCAAGATCATCGCCGAGCAGGCCGACAAGTATGCGTTCTTCTTCCACAGTGTGGGGGTGACGCCGACCTTCGGGAAGTAACGGACGGTCCGTTCACACCGGCGAAGCCCCGACCATCCCTGTCGGGGCTTCGTTACTTTACGATACTTCATGGCACTGTTCACCCTCCGCCCCTTCCGCCCCGATGACCTCGCCGCGCTGGTGAAGCACGCTAACGACCCCACGGTCTCGGCCAACCTCACCGATGCCTTCCCGCATCCCTACACCGAGGAAGCCGGTCGCGCCTTCCTCGAGGAGGCCATGAAGCCCGTTCCCTTGCGGCGTTGCATCGAAGTGGCCGGTGAATGCGTGGGTGCCATCGGGCTGCATCCCAAGGTGGACCTCTGGCGTCGCAACCTGGAGCTGGGCTACTGGCTGGCCGCAGCGCATCGAGGCCAGGGCATCATGACCGAAGCGATCCGGCAGATGGTGCAGCTGGGCTTCGCCGCGTTCCCCGAGGTCACGCGCATCTATGCCACGCCTTTCGGCAGCAATATCGCCTCGCAGAAGGCCTTGGAGAAGGCTGGCTTCACCTTGGAAGCGAAGCTGCTGGGCACGCTGGTGAAGCACGGATCGGTGGAGGACGAGTGGATCTATGCCGTGCGGCGGGGATGATCAGACGCGACAACCAAAAGCCAGAGCAGATGACCCTCTTCGGCACCATGCTGCAACGCCTTGGCCTACCTGTCGTGATCGGCTTCAGCCTGAGCGCGCATGCCACCACATGGACCGTCGGGCCCGGCCAGACCTACACCATGCCTAGCCAGGTGAGCACGCTGGTGGGTGATGGTGACACCGTGAACATCGAAGCCGGGGTGTATGCCAGCGATGTGGCCCGCTGGCAGGCCGATGACCTGGTCTTGCGCGGGGTGGGTGGCCTGGCGCACCTGGAGAGCAACGGACTGAGCTGGGGCGACAAGGCCATCTGGGTGATCCAAGGCGACAACTGCACCGTGGAATGGATCGCGTTCAGCGAGTGCCAGGTGCCCGACCACAACGGCGCGGGCATCCGGCTGGAAGGGCTGAACCTCACCGTGCGTCATTGCTGGTTCCATCACAACGAGAACGGCATCCTGTGCGGTGAGTACCACCCGAGCACCGTCCGTATCGAGTATTGCGAGTTCGGCCATCACGGCTACGGCGATGGCTACTCGCACAACCTCTACATCGGCCATGTGGATTCGCTCATCTTCCGCTTCAACTACAGCCACCACGCCAATGTGGGCCACGAGCTGAAGAGCCGCGCCTGGGTGAACGTGATCGAATACAACCGCTTCAGCAACGAGGGCGACGGCACCGCCAGCCGTGAGATCGACCTGCCGAACGGAGGCCAGGCCTACCTGATCGGCAACGTCATCCAACAGGGCCTGCAGAGCCAGAACAGCAACCTGGTGGGCTTCGGCATGGAGGGGCTGAGCAATCCCGGACCGCACGAATTGTATGCGGTGAACAACACGCTGGTGAACGAGAAGACCAATGGCAGCTTCTTCCAGATGCCTGCCGCGGCCTACTTCAAGGCCTACAGCAACGTGCTGGCCGGAGGCGGCAACTTCATGAGCAGCTGGCCCACGAACGTGGACACGCTGGCCAACCAGCGCAGTGCGAGCATCGGCGCGTTGCAGTTCCTCGATGCCGCCAACTATGACTACCGCATTGATGACAGTTCACCCGCCCACAACATCGCTTACCCGGCAGGACTGGCGAACAGTGGATACCCGTTGGTGGCATGGTTCGAATATGTCCATCCAGCCGATGGCGTGGAGCGCTGCCAGCATGCACTGTTGGATGCGGGAGCGTTCGAGACCTGCACGACGGGGCTCGTTGAGGACCAAGCGGAACGCATCGTGCTCCATCCCAACCCGGCCACGGACCACCTTCTGGTGTACGTACCTGGATCCGTTGATTCCGTGGAAGTGCTTGACATCCATGGCCGGTCGTTGCGCAGCTGGGGTTTGACCGGTTCCGATCGGGTGCGCATAGACCTAAGCGGGCTTTCCGCCGGGACCTACTTGTTGCGCACGTGGAGCCCCAACGGCGCCAACACCCAGCGCTTCGTCCTCCGTTGAGGATCCGTTCGCAGCAGCGCAGGCAAGCTCCACACGGGCCGGTCGTCGGTGCGCAAGGTCACACCATCGTCATTCCAGCCCATGGACCCGAGTTACCTCCTCCGCTTCCGCACGACAGGTTCCGCTGGTTTCGGCAGGCTGTCCGCCGCGATCACCAGCGAATGCCCCCGTCCGTTGAGCTTCTGTCCCAACCAACGGTCCAGGCGCTGCACCTGGGTGCTGTCCGGATAGTGCACGAAGCGCGCCGAGACCACGCGGGGCAGGGAATCCGGCTGGCCGGGGATGTCAACCACCACCAGCCAGCGCAGATCGGGTTCCAGGGCCAGGGCCTCGCCCATCAATTGGTCGCGGAAGGCCTCGCGCTGGGCCAGGCTGTCCTTGATGGCTGAAAGCTGCGCCATCAACGCGCGTTGTTCCTCAAGCTGGCGTTTCAGCCCTGCGTTCCGCATGCGCTCCTCACGACCCAGCTCCTTCAGGGAAAGTCCTGTTCGCAATGTGAGGTCCGCCCCTTCAAGCCCGTGCACCGCCAGTCGCTTGCGCAAGGCCACCTCCTGCTCCCCGCTCAAACCCTCACCCATGTAGGTGAGGGTGATGGCCCTCGACCTGGGATCCACCTGTCGCTCGACCAGGAAGTTATCGGGCAGGGTGGCCTCGGCAGCGATGAAGTTCCGTGCGCGTTGCGTGAACGTGTTCTGACCCACCAGCC
>CAUJFM010000139.1 GCA_963169595.1 Bacteroidota bacterium
TGAGTGGGCAGCTTGCGGATGAAGCCCACCGTGTCGCTGAGCAGGAAGGGGAGGTTGCCCAGCACGATCTTCCGCACCGTGGTGTCCAGCGTGGCGAAGAGCTTGTTCTCGGCGAACACATCGCTCTTGCTGAGCAGGTTCATCAGGGTGCTCTTGCCCACGTTGGTGTAGCACACCAGCGCCACGCGGATCAGCTTGCCGCGGTTGCCGCGCTGGGTGGCCATCTGCTTGTCGATGTCGCGGAGCTGGCCCTTTAGCAGGGCGATGCGGTCGCGCACCAGGCGGCGGTCGGTCTCGATCTCCTTCTCCCCCGCACCACCACGCGTGCCGGTGCCACCGCGCTGCCGCTCCAGGTGGGTCCATAGCTTGGTGAGGCGCGGCAGCATGTATTCATACTGGGCCAGCTCCACCTGCGTCTTGGCATGTGCGGTGCGGGCGCGGCGGGCGAAGATGTCGAGGATCAGGCGCGGCCGGTCCAGCACGGGCTTCCCCAGGTCCTTCTCCAGGTTGCGCTGCTGGGCGGGCGAGAGCTCATCGTCGAAGATGATGCAGTCCGCGCCGTTCTCCTCCATCCACGCCTTCACCTCCGCCAGCTTCCCGCTGCCGATGTAGGTGCGTCCGTCGGGCTTGTGCAGGCGCTGGGTGAAGCGCTTCAGCGTGGAGATGTCGGCCGTGGTGGCCAGGAACTCGAGCTCGTCGAGGTACTCCTTCACCCGGTCGGCGTCCTGGTGGTCGGTGATGAGGCCGATGAGGACGGCCTTCTCAGCCTTGCCCTTGAGCTCGAGTGGGTCGATCATCCGTTCTTGCGAAGACTGCGCACATGCGCCACCACCGCGTCGATCTCGGCGGGGGTGAGCACGTTCTTGTAAGGCATCATGGCGCCCTTGCCATGGGTCACACGGGCCACCATCTCCTCACGGCTGAGGGTGGACACGGTGAGGTCCTTCGCGCCGTTCAGGCCGAGCTTGCCGTCCTTCCCATGACACAGGGTGCAGTGCATGTTGAACAACTGCTCACCACGGGCACGGCCTTTTGGGGCCTCCGCCAGCTCAGCGGACGCACCACTGCCGCAGGCCAGCAGCACCAGCAGGGGCAGGAGGATGATCGGCAGTGCGCGTGTCATAGCCATCCACGTCCGTGTCCGATCTCGCGGAAGGGCCAGGGCGTGGCCCAGAGCATCAGCACCAGCCCGATGAGGTAATAGACCGCCACCTGGCGTTGCTTGACCCGTTCCTCCTTCGCGCGCTTGGCCAGCGATCGTCCCACGGTGATCAGCGCGATCGCGATGATCATGGTGCCGATGTGCTCGAACTTCCAGAAGGTGTACGACGGGTAGTTCGGCGTGTAGCTCTTCACCCGCATCATGTACAGGATGAGGCCGAACAGCAGCTGCACATGGCAGAGCACCATGGCCACGATGGCCAGTGCGCGTTCGTAGGTGAGGATGGGACGTTGCATCAGCCATCCGCGCAGGGCCAGCAGGCCGGCGAGGGCCACACTGAGCAGGACGGCATAACGGAGCAGGCTGTGCAGGAACTGGAAGAAGTATCCGCTGTCC
This sequence comes from Bacteroidota bacterium, assembly GCA_963169595.1. GTDB lineage: Bacteria > Bacteroidota > Bacteroidia > Flavobacteriales_F > PHOS-HE28 > PHOS-HE28. The sequence continues at coordinate 1,559 of CAUJFM010000139.1, forward strand.
ATGGTTCGTTGTTGGTTACCGGAGCGGTGCGAAGTTAGCGGCCGCCGCGGTCACGCCTCGTGCGATCGGTCCCACATCGATCACGGACACCTGTTCGCGGTCCCTACTTTCGTGCGGTCCATGATGCGGAGATCCCTCTTCCTTTTCGTCCTGATCTGCACCCAGGCCCTGGTGCGGGCCCAGAGCCTGGCCCCCACCGGCCATGTGCAGGATGCCGCCCCGGTGCTGGTGGCCTTCACCAATGCCACGCTCCACCTCGATGCACGGACCGTGGTCCCCAAGGGCACCCTGGTGGTGCGCAACGGGGTGGTGGTCGCGGCCGGGGAGAAGGTCCAGGTGCCGCAGGGCGCCATGGTCCGCGACCTGCAGGGCCTGCATGTCTGGCCGGCCCTGATCGAACCGTACAGCGGGTTCGGGCTCGCGCCCGACAAGCCCGAGGACCGGCGCAACGAGCAGCGGGGCGCCCACCATTGGAACCGGGCCCTCCGCGCCGAGGCCCATGCGCACGAGCTGCTCCGGCCCGATGGGAAGCAGGCCGGTGAGCTACGCCGACAGGGCTTTGCGCTGGTGTTGACCCATCGCATGGACGGCATCGCCCGGGGCAGCTCCGCCGCCGTGCTGCTGAACGATGCCGCGGTACCCAAGGCCGTGGCCCGTCCAGACCTCGCCGCACATTTCTCCTTCCGCAAGGGCAGCTCGCCCGACGACTACCCCAGCTCGCAGATGGGCGCCATCGCGTTGTGGCGACAGGCCGTGCTCGATGCGCGTTGGTACGCCGCGCAACCCATGCCCCCGGAGACCGATGCCGTGCTGGCCGCGCTCGCCTTGCAGCTGAACGGACGCGTGGTGGCCGAAGCGACGGACCGCAACGAACTGCTGCGGTGGGCGGGCCTCCTCAATGAGTTCAAGCTGGCCGGCATCATCAAGGGCGCCGGGGATGAGTACGCCCGCCTGGAGCAAGTGCGCGCCACGGGTCTGCCGCTCATCGTCCCGGTGAACTTTCCGGAAGCCTACGACGTGGAGGATCCCTATGATGCGCAAGAGGTCTCCTATGCCCGTTTGAAGCACTGGGAGATGGCCCCGTACAATGCCGCGATCCTCGACACCAGCGGTGTGGTGTTCGCCCTCAGTACCTACGGACGCAAGGACCTGAAGGACCTCTGGAAGGACATGCGTCGCATGGTGGCCTGCGGTCTCGACAGCGCCCGTGCGATCGAGGCCTTCACGTCGGAGCCGGCCCGGCTGTTCGGGCTGGATGACCGGTTTGGCGCTCTACGGCCCGGGATGGCCGCCAACTTCCTGATCACCTCGGGCCATCTGCTCGCGGAGCGCAACATCATCCACGAGACCTGGGTGGATGGCCTCCGCTTCGTGAACGAGGATCCCGACCGCACGGCATTGAAGGGCAACTACGAGCTCAACCTGCAGGATGGCATCTGGAACCTGGAGGTGAGCGGGGAAGGGGAGAAGCTCGAAGCGTTCGTCCGTCGTGCGGACGACCCGGACAGCCTGCGTGTGAAGGCACGCCTGGACCGGTCGGGCACCATCATCAGCCTGAGCTTCGCACCACCTTCCGACCCGCGTGCGGTGATCCGCCTGAGCGGCACCATCCACGGCGGCGGCGGTCTGTGGGATGGACAAGGCCAGCGGCCGGGCGGTCAGTGGTTCCATTGGTCGGCCCTGCGGCGTGCCGAGAAGAACGGAGCGCGCAAGTCCGGGCGCGACAGTACGGCGGCCAAGGTGCAGGAGCCTCCGGGGCCCGTGCCACAACCCCTGGTGGGTTTCGGCTGGACCGAGGCGCCCACGCAAGGCACGGTGATCTTCAGGCATGCCACCGTGTGGACCAACACTGCCCAAGGCATCCTGCGCAACACCGATGTGTGCATCCATGAAGGACGCATCAAGGCGGTGGGGCAGGGGCTGGATGTGCATGTGCTGTTCCCCGGGAAGAAGAAGCCCGAGGTGACCGAGGTGAACGCCACGGGCATCCACCTCACCTGTGGCATCATCGACGAGCATTCGCACATCGCCATTGCACGCGGGGTGAACGAGGGCGCCATGGCGGTGTCCTCGCAGGTGCGGATCGGGGATGTGGTGAACCCCGATGACATCAACATCTACCGCAACCTGGCCGGTGGCGTCACCACGGTGCAGCTGCTCCACGGCAGTGCGAACCCCATCGGCGGGCAGAGCGCGTTGATCAAACTGCGTTGGGGACAGGCAGCGGACAGCCTGCTCATCCGGGATGCGGCCGGGCACATCAAGTTCGCCCTGGGGGAGAACGTGAAGCAGAGCAACTGGGGGTCGGGCAGCCGCTTTCCACGCTCGCGCATGGGGGTGGAGCAGCAGTTCTACGAGGCTTTCCACCGCGCCCGGGAGTACGATCAGGCCCAACGCCGGTGGAACGAACTGCGTCCCCGTGACCGCATCGGTCAGGTGCCACCGCGCATCGATCTGCAGCTCGAGGCCTTGGCTGAGATCCTGCGCGGCGAGCGCTTCATCACCTGCCACAGCTATGTGCAGAGCGAGATTGACATGCTCATGCACGTGGCCGACAGCATGGGCTTCACCGTGAACACCTTCACCCACATCCTCGAAGGCTACAAGGTGGCGCGCAAGATGCAGCAGCACGGGGTCAGCGCCAGCACCTTCAGTGACTGGTGGGCCTACAAGTTCGAGGTGTACGATGCCATTCCCTACAACGCCGCGCTGCTGCATCAGCACGGCGTGAACACGGGCATCAACAGCGATGATGCCGAGATGAGCCGGCGCCTGAACCAGGAGGCCGCAAAGACCATGAAATATGGAGGGGTCAGCCCCGAGGAGGCGTGGAAGATGGTGACCTTGAACCCCGCACGCATGCTGAAGCTCGATCACCGGCTGGGGACCGTTGAGCCCGGAAAGGACGCCGACCTGGTGCTCTGGTCCGCCGATCCGCTCAGCATTGCTGCCCGCGTGGAACGCACCTACGTGGATGGTGTGTGCTACTTCGACCGGACGAAGGATGCCGCGCAGCGCGCCACGGTGGCCGCCGAGCGCGACCGCATCGTGCGCGCCATGATGGCCGCCAAGGCCGACGGCGCCCCCACCCGGAAGGCCCGCCGCGAGCATCAGCACCTCTGGCATTGCGACGATATCGGTGAGGAGGAACAACAACACCTGGACCACGATGCGCATTGAACGAGCGCTCCCGATCCTGGCCCTGCTGCTGGGCCTTGGCGCCACGGGTGTGATGGCGCAGCAACCAGTGCCCGCTCCCGCCCAGCAGCGCAGCGTGCTGGTCACCGGCGGCACGGTGCACGTGGGCGACGGACGTGTCATTGACGAAGGCGCCGTGGGCTTCCGCAACGGCAAGGTGGATTTCGTGGGCTATGCCTACGGGGTCACCGCCACGTACGATACCATCATCCAGGTCGCCGGCAAGCATGTCTATCCGGGCTTCATCGCCGCCGATGCCACGCTCGGGCTCGAGGAGATCGAGGCCGTGCGGGCCAGCGTGGACAAGCAGGATATCGGTCGGTTCGAGCCGGAGATGCGCACGCTGATCGCGTACAAGGCCGATTCCCGGGTGGTCCCCACGGTGCGCACCAACGGTGTGCTCATCGCGCAGATCGCCCCGCGCGGCCTGGTGATCGGCGGCACCAGTTCCATTGTGCAACTGGATGCCTGGGATTGGGAGCAGGCCGCGGTGAAGGTGGATGATGCCGTGCACCTGAACTGGCCGGCCGCCTACCAGCGCTCCGGTTGGTGGGCCGAGCCCGGCGAAACGGACAACGAGAAGCGGGATGAACGCGCCCAACGGCTGGAGGAGCTGCGCACCTTCTTCCGCAGGGCCAAGGCCTACGCACAGGTGAAGGTGCCCGAGGCGTATGACCTGCGGCTGGAGGCCATGCGCGGCCTCTTTGATGGCTCGAAGGCGTTGTTCGTGAACGCCAACGCGGCCAAGGAGATCACCGAGGCGGTGCAGTTCGCCAAGGCCGAGGGCGTGAAGCGACTGGTGATCGTGGGTGGCCATGATGCCTGGCGCGTGGCCGACCTGCTGCGCGAGAACAAGGTGGATGTGGTGCTGCGACGCCTGCACAGCCTGCCCATGAGGCCGGAGGAGGACATCGATCTGCCCTACCGTCTACCGGCGCTGCTGAAGGAACGCGGTGTGCGCTTCTGCCTGGGCTACATGGGCGACATGGAGACCATGGGCCTGCGCAACCTGCCCTTCCTGGCCGGCACGGCCGCCGCCTACGGCCTTTCACCGGAGGATGCGCTGCGCAGCATAACGCTCGATGCGGCCGCTGTGCTCGGCGTGGACGACCGCATGGGCAGTCTGGCAGTGGGCAAGGACGCCACGCTCATCGTCTCCGCGGGGGATGCGCTCGACATGCGCGGCAATCAGGTGGTGCATGCCTTCATCCAGGGCCGCCGCATCGTGCTGGACGATCACCACCAGCAGCTGTACCGGATGTACAAGCAGCGGTTGGAGCAGGGTCAGTAACCCAGCTTCTCCCGCACGCGCTTCAGCACAACGGAGGCCACGTTGCGGGCCTTGTCGGCGCCGTTCTTCAACTGGCGGTCCAGCTCGGCCGGGTCGCTCATGAGGCGGTCGAAGGTCTCCCGTTCGGTGCGGAAGCCGTCGAGCAGCGCCTCCAGCAGGGCCTTCTTGGCATGTCCATAGCCATAGCCACCAGCGCGGAACTTCGCGGCCATGTCGGCGACGGCATCGGCCGGTGCCACCAGGCGGAAGAGCTGGTACACGGTGTTGCCCTCGGGATCCTTGGGCTCCTCCATGGGCGTGCTGTCGGTGACGATGCCCATCACCTCCTTCTTCAGTTCCTTTTCCGGGGCGAAGATCCGGAGCAGGTTGTTCCGGCTCTTGCTCATCTTCTCGCCGTCGGTGCCGGGCACGATCATCACCTGTTCGTCGATGCGCGCATCGGGCAGCACGAAGGTCTCGCCCATCAGGTGGTTGAAGCGCTCGGCCACATCGCGTGTGATCTCCAGGTGCTGCTTCTGGTCCTTGCCCACGGGCACGACGTGCGCATCGTACAAGAGGATGTCCGCCGCCATCAGCATGGGGTAGGTGAAGAGACCCGCGTTCACATCCTCCAGGCGGTCAGCCTTGTCCTTGAAGCTGTGCGCGAGGGCGAGCCGCGAGTAGGGGAAGAAGCAGCCCAGGTACCAGGCCAGCTCGGTCGTCTCGGGCACATCGCTCTGGCGGTAGAACACGGTGCGGTCGGTGTCCAGCCCACAGGCCAGCCACGCCGCGGCCACGCCGTTGGTGTTGCCGCGCAGCAGGGCCGGGTCCTTGATCTGGGTGAGCGAGTGCAGGTCGGCGATGAAGAGGAACGACTCGTTGGAGGCATCGCGGCTGAGGGCGATGGCCGGACGGATCGCGCCCAGCACGTTGCCGAGGTGGGGTATGCCGGTGCTCTGGATGCCGGTGAGGATGCGGGCCATGGCGGAAAGGCTGCGAAGATAGCCCCGTGCCGGCAACCGTTCCGGCCACGGCGTACCGGCTACCTTCGCCCACCGTTCAGCCAGGATGAAGGACCGTGCCGCACAGGACCCTCCCCGCGTGATCGCCAGCGAGGACCGCCGCTCGCCCGTGGCGAAGTGGCTCTTCCTGCCGCTGCGGTGGGTCTACAAGCTGTGGTTCGCGCTGGTCTTCTTCGGCTCGCTGGTGCTGCTCTACATCCCGTTCCGCATCCTGCTCTACACGCCGCGCCGCTACGAACGGGCCTTCCGCCTGAAGCGCGCCTGGGCCTGGTTCCTCCAATGGAGCTGCGGTGTTCCGGTGCGTGTGGAACAACGCGCGCCCCTGCCCGAGGCGCCCTACGTCATCTGCTGCAACCACAGCAGCTACCTGGACATCATTCAGATGTATAATGTGGTCCCCAGCTATTTCCTCTTCATGGGGAAGTACGAGCTGCTGAAGTGGCCGCTCTTCAACATCTTCTTCAAGGGCATGAACATCGCGGTGAACCGCGGCAGCCACATCGAGGCCGCCAAGGCCTTCCGCAAGGCCGCCCAGGCCATCGACCGGGGCACCAGCATCGCCCTGTTCCCCGAAGGCACCATCCCGGCCTACACCCCCCGCATGAAGCCGTTCAAGGACGGTGCGTTCAAGCTGGCCATCGAGAAGCAGGTGCCCATCGTGCCCATCACCTTCGTGGACCACTGGCGCCTGTTCGGGGAACCGGTGGAACTGCTCTCCCGGGCGCGTCCGGGCATCGCCCGGGCCGTGGTGCATGCGCCCATCCCCACCAAGGGGCTCACGATGGACGATCTGGTAGCTTTGCGGCGCAAGGTCTACGAGGTGATCGAGGGGCCCTTGCTCAAGGCCTGAGCCTTTCGATCGCCGAGCACAAGACCATACCCTCCATGAAGATCGACGACGCCACCCTGGACCGCATAGCCGAACTGGCCCGCCTGGACTTCAGCGATCCGGCCGCACGTGCCGCCATCCTGGCCGACATGGAGCGGGTGCTCGGGTTCGTGGAGAAGCTCAACGAGGTGGACACAAACGGTGTGGAGCCGCTGATCTTCATGACCGAGGAGATGGACGTGCTGCGTGAGGACGTGGTGGTGCCCGGCGACATCGTGCCCAAGGTCGATGCCCTGCGCAATAGCCCGGTGAAGGACAGCGACTACTTCAAGGTGCCACGGGTGGTCGACAAAGGCTGAACGCCTCAGGCCTTGGAGGGGGCCAGCTCGGCCTCCACCTCTTCCTCCTGCGCGTGTCCCTCGCTCCAGCGTGCACGCGGCCCGGTACCCAGTTCGCGCCAGCCGTAGACCAGCACCAGCGTGATGGCCGACAACAGGTTCACGGCCACGAAGGCGGTGACATAGGTGGCATCGCCACCGTGCCAGGCCGGCAACACCGGGATCAGGAAGAAGGCACAGTTGCTGATGATCTGCATGATGAGCAGCACCGTGCCGCTGTGGGTCATGTTGTAGGCCCAGCCC
>CAUJFM010000140.1 GCA_963169595.1 Bacteroidota bacterium
TCGTTCGCCCTGGCCCGCGTGGCCGCATAGGTCCTCGCTTTACCTTGGCGCCGTGCTGCGCCTGTTCACCGGATCCCTCATCCTTTGGAGCGCCCTGGTCCTTGGCCAAGGCACGCCCGCCACGCTGCTCTGGCGGGTCACCGGACCGGGTGCCGCGGGCCCGAGTTATCTCTATGGCACCATCCACAGCCGCGACGACCGCGCCTTCCAGTTCGGCGATTCCGTACTGCCCGCGCTGGACCGTTGCCGTGTTGTGGCCGGTGAACTGGACCTGGACCACGCTGTGAAGGACCTGGCCGGGCTGATGACCCACATGACCTTGCCGGGTGATCAGCGTTTGCTCGACCTCTACCGGCCCAAGGACCGCAAGGTGGTGGAGAAGGCCCTCAGCGACCGGTTCGGCCCGATGGCCTCCATGCTGCAACGCATGAAGCCGTTCTACGTCATGGCCCTGCTGAGCGAGGGGGATGCCGGGGAAGGCCGGGAGCGCATGCTGGACGATCACTTGATGGAGCGCGGACGGACCAACGGGCAACGCGTCATCGGCCTGGAGACCATGGAGGAGCAGCTCAACGCCATGGACGCGATCCCGGTGAAGGACCAGGCGGCCATGCTGCTGGACCACGTGAAGCGCTCATCCGACGGACGGCAGTTGGACGACATGCTCAACGCCTATGCCGCGCAGGACCTGGACAAGCTGTACGCCGCCATGGGGGATGGGGAGGAGATCCCCGAGGCCTTGGTGAAGGCGCTCTTCACGGACCGCAATGAACGGATGGCCCATCGGTTGGACAGCCTGATCCGTTCGGGGGAGACGGTGTTCTTCCTGATGGGGGCCGGGCATCTGCCCCGCGAGATGGGACTTGTGGCCCTGTTGCGCACACGTGGCTACCAGGTCGAACCGGTGTTCAGTGTGGCACACCGGCGTGAGGAGGAGCCGGCCCCCGCGCGGGACTAAGCCGGTCGTTATTCCGTCGTTCCTGCGCGCACCCCGAGGTGGCAGGTCAGCGGCCGGTGGTCGCTCAGTTCATCCGGCAGCGTGCGGAAGTCCCAGCTTTCCAGCCCGGGGCTGTGGAGGATGTGGTCGATCCGCAGGGAGGGCAGTCGGCCGATGTAGGTGCCGCCCAGGCCGCGACCGCTCTCCGTGAACGCGTCATCGAGCTGATCGCGCAACTGGCCGTAGGCCCTGCTCATGGGCACATCGTTCATGTCCCCGCAGTACACCACGGGGTGCGGGCTTTGTGCCATGTGCTCCACAATGCGGTCCACTTCGCCCACGCGGCGCAGCACGCCTTCGCGCAGCCGGTTCAAGATGCGCAGGCCACCACGGCGCAGGGTGTCGCCCGGCATGTCACTATCCAGGGAGGCGATGAAGCTGTAGTCGTCGTTGCCGAAGTGGTAGGAGGCCAGGTGCGCATTGTACACCCTGATCGTGTCCCCATCCACCTTGATGTCGCTCCAGATGCACTGGTTGTTGGGGTTGGGGAAGTCGATCACCCCGCGGGCCACGATGGGCCGAGTGCTGAAGGTGGCCACCCCGAAATGACTGTCGTACCGGCCGTGTTGCGGGTAGTGGTCATGCACATGGGTGTACCGGAAGTTCTTCAACAGATCATCCTTGGTGCGGAAGTAGCGCTTGTTGGGGCTGTGGAAGAACTCCTGCAGGCACAGGATGTCCGCATCCTCGCGATGGAACAGGTCGAAGATGGCATCGCGCGTCCGGTCGTTGTGCGTCCAGTTGTACAGGTCGAAGACCCGCACGTTGTAGCTCATCACTTTCACCCCTTCACCGGCCACCTCCTGACCGGGTGCACCCCGGCCGAACAGCTGCACATGATCCCCGATGTGTCCCCAGCCGAGCATGAGGGCGATGCCCGAAAGGAGCATGCGCTTGGGCCGGAAGAAGGCCCACCAGCCGAGGAAGCCGATGTGCACCACCAGTTGGTACGGGTAGGTGAAGGCCAGCAGGGCCAGCGGCCAGAACAGCGCCGGACTCACGTGCGGTGCCAGGTAGGTGATCAGCAGCACGGCCACCGCAACCCCATTGATCCACCACAGGGGGCGCAACCACGGTGAGGGGCGCCGGGCCTTTTCGTTCGTGCTCGACCTGGTCATCGCCGCTACTGGTCGTTGCTCGCCTTGAAGAGCAGGTCCTTCTCCTCCTTGCTCAGGCTGTCGTACCCGCTGCGCGAGATCTTGTCGAGGATGGCGTCGATGCGGGCCTGTTTCTGCTGGGCCGTGGAGGAGGTGGGCCGCACGCCACCTGTGGGCCGTTTCTCCACCCGCAGGCGTGGTCCTTTGCGACGCCGGAACGGTGCGGCCAGGCGGTCCAGCAGGTCCACGAAGCCCTTCGACCAATCGCGACCGCGGGTGAGCTGGCGCGCGGCCACGAACCCATACAGCGCACCCCCGATGTGGGCCTCGTGCGCCACCCCATCGCCGGACCCGATGCCTACCAGGTCCAGCAGCAGGAAGACCGCGGCCACGTACATCAACTTCACCGGGCCGATCAGCAGCAGGTTCACGATCATCTCAGGCCGGTAGGCCGCAATGCCCACGAACACGCTGAGCACCCCGGCAGAGGCCCCGAGGATCGCCGTGCCGGCGGTGGGGTGTCCATGCAGTCCGGGCATGGTGTTGTTCACCAGCACGTAGAGCGCGAGGCCGCTAAGCCCGCCGAGGAGGTAGTCGCCCAGCAGGCGCCGACCACCCAGCAGGTCCTCGAAGAGACGGCCGCCGAACCACAGCAGCAGCATGTTCCAGAAGATGTGGCCGAGCCCGGTGTGCACGAACATGTAGGTGAACACCGTCCAAGGCCGCGTCACCAGCACATCCAGGTCGGCGGTGGAACGCAGCCATTGCACGATGTACTGGTCGCGCAGCACCTGGGCGCCCAGGCCGCTGCCGCCCACCGGAAGGAGCACCAGGTAGGCCACCACCAGCGCGACGAAGACCGCCACGTTGATCAGGATCAGGCGCACGGTCATGCCGCCCGTGTGCCACTTCATCCGAAGGTCGTTCTGCAACGCCATGCTTCCTTGGGGTACCTGCCACGGCCCTCGGGCCGGGCATCGCCTCTGCAAAGTTCGTTCACCCGGCGCAGCTCAGCGAGCCGGTGCCGCGGGAAGGGCTGGTCGGTTCTCCACGATCACCCCGTTCATCGCCAGGGGTGGGAGCTCTGGTCGCGGTGACGCCAGAGCCGGATCAGGAGGTAGCCCACGATCATGCCGCCGAGGTGGGCCAGGTGCGCCACGTTGTCGTTGGGGTTGCTTTGCAGGGCGCTGTAGATGGAGATCCCGCCGAGGATCATCACGAAGTACTTCGCCTTGATCGGGATGAAGATCGGGAACATGATCAGCTGCACGTTCGGGAAGATCATGCCGAAGGCCAGCAGCACGCCGTAGATGGCACCTGAGGCACCCACCATGGGGATGTTGAACAGGCGGTTCAAGTAGTCCATGTAGGGGTCGCCGAAGCTGAGCCGCTCGTTCCACATGGCGGGTCCGCGCACCTGCACCTCGGCCAGCTGGTCGGGCGAGAGCATGTCCTTCAGGGCGTAGTAGTCAAAGGCATGCGCACCCGAGTAGAACAGCGCGGCCCCCACGCCGGTGAGCATGTAGAAGGACAGGAAGCGCTCCGATCCCCACCGGTACTCCAGGGGCGGCCCCAGCATGAACAGGCCGATCATGTTCAGGAAGAGGTGGCCGAAGCCACCGTGCATGAACATGTGGGTGACCAGCTGCCAGGGCTTGAACAACGGCGAGGCGAAGTAGTGCAGGCCGAACAAGGTGTCCATGTCGGTGCCTCCGAAGTTGCCGAGGCCCGTGACCTTCACCAGGAAGAAGATGACGTTGATGATCAGCAGGTTCTTCACCACCACGGGAAGGCCTGCGAAAGGGGAGGCGTTATCGCGCATCGGGGGTGAAATTACGGACCGCTCATTCTGTGGCGCCCACGAGCTCGATCTCCACGCGGCGGTTCAATGCCCGTCCTTCCTCCGTGGCGTTCGTGGCCACGGGCTCCGTGCTGCCCCGGGCCACCGTGGTGCACCGCGAAGCGGGCAGGCCCAACCGGACCAGTTCCTTGCGCACGGCGCCGGCCCGCTTCGCTGAAAGGTCCATGTTCGCATGCTCAAGGCCTGTGGCATCCGTGTGCCCCACGATCCGCACTTGTGCGTGGGGATACTTGGTGAGCACATGCAGCAGCTCCTCGGCCCCGGGCAGCAGGTCCTCGCCGGGCACGTGGTCGTTCACATCGAAACGGAGCACCAGTGGCCACCGCGGTGCGGTGTCGCTCGTATCGGCTTCCACCGGAATGGCCGCGATCGCCTCCGGACATCGCAGGGTGCAACCCTCCACGGTGCCCGTCCGCCACAGGGAGACCTCGTCGATGAAGTAGTAGGCGAAGGGTCCGCCATCGGCGTCGCGTTGCACGATCACCGTGCTGTCATCCCCGGCGAAGTTCCCCACGAGCAGCCGGTTCGCGCACCCACCACCGGTGATGGTACCGCACAGCGTGGTCCATTGTCCGGCTTCGTCCATCACGCCTTGCCCGTGCAGCTCCCACCGCAGCGGGAACTCAAGCAGGCCGCGGCGCCGGTCGTTCTCA
>CAUJFM010000141.1 GCA_963169595.1 Bacteroidota bacterium
CTACACCTTCGGGGGCACCTTCGAGAACCTGCGCGCGGCAAGCCAACGCCTGATGATCGCGGTTCCGGTGGCCTTGTTGCTCATCTACCTGCTGCTCTATTTCACCTTCCACAGCGCGAAGCGCGCATTGCTGATCTACACCGCCATTCCCATGAGCGCGATCGGCGGTGTGTTCGCCTTGGTGCTGCGCGACATGCCCTTCAGCATCAGTGCGGGCGTGGGTTTCATCGCGTTGTTCGGCGTGGCGGTGCTGAACGGCATCGTGCTCAGCGCCACGTTCGATCAGCTGGAGAAGGAAGGCGTCACCGACCTGAAGGAACGGGTGTTGCGCGGAACACGCATGCGCCTGCGGCCCGTGTTGATGACCGCCTCAGTGGCCTCCTTGGGCTTCCTGCCCATGGCTTTGAGCGGCAGCGCCGGTGCGGAAGTGCAACGCCCGCTGGCCACCGTGGTGATCGGCGGACTGGTCACGGCCACGGCGCTCACGCTCGTGGTACTGCCCGCGCTCTACATCCTGTTCATGAGCATCGGCAGCACCCGTCCGACGAAGCTCATCGTGGTCGGGGTCACGCTATTCATCATAGGTGAGGCACAAGCCCAGCAGGCACCCTTGAGCATGGACTCGTGCGTGGCGATCGCGCTGCGCCAGGCACCCATGATGAATGCCGCCCGCTTGCAGGTGCAACAGGCCGAGGCTGCGAAGGGCAGTGCTATCGACATCGGGCAGACCACCTTGTTCTACGAGAACGAGGACCTTGCCCGGACCCTTCCGGAGAGTGATGGCATCCTGAAGATCGGCGTGTCGCAATCCGTCCGCTTCCCCACGGTGTACGCCGCGCAGATGGGCGCCGCGAAAGCCAACGTGGCGCTTGCGGAAAGCCGCGCCGCACTGAGCGAACGCGAACTGACGCAGGCCGTGCAGCTGGCCTACCTCGATCTATTGTTCGCCATGGACCGTCTGAAGCTGATGCGCACACAGGACAGCACACTGGCCGAACTGGAGCGCAGCGCGAACCTCCGCTACGAGACCGGCGATACCGACAACTTGGAACGCCTCAGCGTACAGGCGCGCAAGCGCGAAGCCGAAGTGGCGCTGGCGAGTGCGCAGGCAGATGTGGGCATTGCTCAAGTGCGGCTCGCCCAATGGATGAACGTAACGCGGCCGGTGGAGCCCACCGATCAAGGCCTCATCGCATTGACCGCTCCGGCGCACACCGCCGTGCCTGCTTCGCATCCCATGCTGGATGTGTACCGGCGCAACGTGCAGTTGATGGACCGTCAGCAACGCGTGGAGAAACACCGGCTGCTGCCCGACCTCAACGCGCGGCTCTTCGATCAACGGCTCTATGGTACGCCGGAGCAGTTCTACGGCTACAGCGTGGGCGTGGGCATACCGCTCGGCTTCTGGAGCTTCCGCAGTCGCATCCGTGCAGCGGGCCGTGCCCGTGACGTGGCCGAACAGGAGGCGATCGGCGCGCGGCTGAAGCTCGATGCGGATGTAAGGGCGGCATCACTTGCGCTGCAACGCGATCAACAAGCCTTGTCCACGTTGCAAGGCGCAGGTCTTCAACAAGCCGACGAACTGCTGCGCGCCGCTGGCATCGCGTATCCCGCCGGCGAGATCGGCTACATCGAATACACCGCGTTGCTGGCCCAGAGCATCAGCATCCGCGACCGCTACCTCAGCGCCCTGCACCAATACGACCGTTCGGTGGTGCAGCTCAACAACCTCATCAACCCTTGATCCCCATGGAGTGCTTCACACGCATCCACATCACCATGAGAACGCTTTGCACATTCCTGATCCTGGCACTGTTCACCGCCTGTGGTGCCCCTGGTTCCACGAAAGAAAGAGCTGAAGAAGATGGCCACGGCCATGAGACCGGTCACGAGGGCGAGTCGCCCGAGATCACCGCGCAGCAGTTCGCCGCCATCGACGGTAAGCTCGGCCGCGTGGAGCTGAAGGACCTCACCGCATCGTTGAAGGCCACCGGCTTCCTCAAAGTGCCGCCGCAGAACATCGCGGACGTGAGCTCTCCCATTGCCGGTACGGTACAGCGCATCCACGTGCAGGATGGTGATATTGTGCGCAAGGGACAAGCGCTGATCACGATCACCGACCCCCGGATCGCCGAAATGCAGCGCAGCTACCTCGAAGCGCGGGCACAGCTCGTCTTCGGAAAAGCTGAACTGGAGCGGCAGACGGAGCTCGCCGCCAGCAACGTGAGCGCACAGAAGACCCTGCAGCAAGCGAAGGCCACGCACGCCGGGTTGCTCGCGCAGGTACAGGCCGGTGCACAGGTCCTTCGCCTCTGGTCCATCGATCCGGAACGCCTCACCCCCGAGGACATCCGTGCGACCATGGACCTCGCCAGTCCGATCAATGGTGCGGTAGCGCGCATCGATGTGAACGTGGGCAGTAACGTGGGCAGCGGAGCACCGGCGGTGCGCGTCGTGGATAACAGCGAACTGCATGTGGACGTGTTCATCTACGAGCAGGACATCGACAAGGTGAAAAAGGGCCAACAGATCAGTCTATCGCTGACCAATGTGCCCGGTCGAACCTATACGGCGGAGGTGTTCGCCATCGGCAGTGCCTTCGAGACACAGACGCGCACGATCCCTGTGCACGCCCGCATCACCGGTGACAAACAAGGCCTTATCGATGGCATGGGTGTAACCGCTTATGTGCAGACGGGCACAACCGCCGGGCCTGCCGTACCCACCGATGCCATCGTGAGCAGCGGCGGCAACGATTACGTCTTTCTCCACACCGAGGCCGAAGCAGGCGAGGATCACGGTGAAGAAGGTCATGCCCACGCGGGCGGACACGAGCATGAACATGGCGATGACCATGGGGATGAACATGACCACGCGAAGGAGGGTTCCACGCACAGTGAGGATGAAGGGCACGCACACACGAACAAGATGCACTTCCAACGCGTGCAGGTGAAGCGCGGTGTCACCGAAGGCGGCTACACGGGCATCACCTTCCTGCAACCGGTACCGCCTGATGCCGAGGTGGTGATCGGCGGTGCCTATTACCTGATGGCCATGATGACCAACAGCGGCGAACACAGCCATTGATATGGCACGTCCCGCTGAAATACTCTTCAGTCCATGAAACACTCCGTTCTTCCCATCATGTTCCTGGTGAACACCTTTCTACAAGCCCAGTACCCTGCGCTCACCCCTCCCCACCAAGGCCAGGTCGCATGCG
>CAUJFM010000142.1 GCA_963169595.1 Bacteroidota bacterium
GGTGGATGAAGCCACTTGGAACGCCAACGGCAACACGTGGAACGGCGGGTTCAACTTCGATGGCGGCACCCACACCCTCACGCTCGATATTCCTGGCACCTACTATTACGTGTGCGTTCCCCATGCCAATGCCGGCATGAAGGGCCGGATCATCGTGGAATCCAGTACGGGGGTGCAGGGGCCGATCAACCTGGTCCCGGTGAGGGCCTACCCCAACCCGGCAAGCACGGAGCTCTTCATCCCGGTACCTGTGTCCGCCACGGCACAGCTGATCGATGCCACGGGACGCGTGGTGCTGCAACGAACGCTCCAAGGCCATGACCGCATCCCGGTGAGCGATGTTCCGCAAGGGACCTACCTCGTCCGTCTGCTGGACCTGGAAGGCCGGTCGCTCGGCACGCAGCAGGTCTCGATCGTCCATTAAGCATCACCTCCGATACTGGAAAGCGCCGCCCACCAGCGGCGCTTTTCCTTACCGGACCTGCTCCCACCACCGCTCGCTCAACGCAAGATCGGGACCGTTCACGATGCGACCGATGCGCGGTGTGAGCAGGGGTACTCCGAGCTCCTTCGCCTTTGCGCTGGCGCGCTCCACCGGTTCCTTCCACGGATGCATCGCCAGGCTGAACTTGCCCCAGTGGATGGGCATGAGCACCCGGGCCTTCACATCGCGGGCTGCCTGCACGGTCTCCTCGGGCATCATGTGGATGTCCGCCCACAGCGCGTTGTAGGCCCCACACTCCAGCAGGGCCAGGTCGAACGGACCAAAACGCTCGCCGACCTCCTTGAAGGTGGGTGAATACCCGGAGTCCGCGCCGAAGAACAAACGCTTCATCTGGCCCTGCATCACCCAGGCACCCCACAGCGTGCTGAAGCGGTTCGTCATGCCACGACCGCTGAAGTGCCGGCTTGGGGTCAGCGTAAGGCGCACCGGACCGACCTGCACATCCTCCCACCAGTCCTTCTCGGTGATGGCGGCCGCTGGTACACCCCACCGCTCCAGATGCGCGCCCACACCGAGCGGAACGATGAAGCGCTTGTCCTTGAGCTGTTGCACGACCTCGTGGTCGAGGTGATCGTAATGGTCGTGGGACAGGAGCACCGCATCGATGGGCGGCAACTGGTCCACCCGCATGTGCTCCGTGAAATTGAAGCGCTTGGGACCGGCGAAGGAAAAGGTGGAGGCCCGTTCACTGAACACCGGGTCCACCAGGAAGGTGAGGCCATCCAGCTTGATGAGGAGGGAGGAATGCCCGAACCAACAAACGGCCAGCGAAGTGTCGGGCACAGCGGCCCAAGCCGTGGCATCGAAGGCCACGGTGGGGATCGTGTCCACCGGCTCGCGTCCTTCCCCACCCTTCATGAACTCCCACAAGACGCCGAGCATCTTTCCGAATGGCATGTCCATGCTGGTGGGCACCACATTGCGGAAGCGACCGTCCGCTTGGTTGGGCGAGGCCTGGATGCGCGCCAGTCTGTCCCCAGCAGGTGTTCCTCCGATGCGGTCGGCGGTCATGAAGTAGAGCACAAGCGCAAGGCCCAATGCCAGCGGCACGGCCACGATGATCAGCAGCATCTTTTTGAGGGTACCCATGAACGGAGAAGGTCCGCACCAAAGGTCCGGACCTTCTCCGTTCATCCGCCCGGCCCACAATATCAGTGGCCGCTCATGGATGGGTCAGTTGCCGCGGTATTTCACAGCCCCCTGCGCGAGGAGGTGCTCAATGTCGTTGTTGATGCTGAGGATGAGCAGTGCCGTCGCCGTGCAGAACACCGGGCTCGTGATGCAGTGGTGCCCGTTCCAGCTGCCGTCGTTGTTCTGGATCGCCACGATGCGCCCCGTGGTCTGCTGGTACCAGTTCTTCCAGCCCTGGTCCTTGCCGATCACCAGCGATTCGCCGGTCTGCAGAAAGCTGAGGAACTCCTCGCCACCGTTGTTGCCGAAGCCGCTGAGCACATCCTCCCGCTGGGCCTGCTGCTTGGCGGCATTATAGACCTGATAGGCCGTGTTGTACTTCTCAGCCTCGGTGCGCGACAGACCGGTCTCCTCCAGCGCGTCCACGGAGATCGGTGCATCCTTGGCCAGTTTGCCCTCCTTTTTGGCCTGCGCGATGCGCTCGTTCACTTCCCGCGCTTCCGCCGCACTGTTACGCGTGCTTCCGCTCACGGCGTAAAGCGTGATGCCGGCCGCCCGTTCGGTGGCCACACTTCCGGTGCTCACGTCGAAGTTGGCCTTCTGGTAGTCGCGTGCCAGGTCCAGCGCCTGCTCGTCCACCTCGGCCCCCTGGGCCTTTGCGGACTCCAACGCACTGGCCGCGAAGGAGCTCTGCAGCACACCGGCCCAGCCATCGCCCTGCACGCTTCCATCGCTCAGCTGGGCGCGCTGGATCATGGCCACGCAGGTGTTCAGGGAACGCATCACGCGAAGCTTCATGGGATGCTGATCATTGAGCTTGGCGGACAGGTTGCTCAGGCATTGGGCGGTAAGGGCCACGTCGATGTTCTGGCCCAGTTTGGACTGGATCTGCGTGCCCTGCAGGGCCGTTACGTTCACGGCGTCCTTCGGTGCCGCCTCCACCTGCTTCAAGAGGTATTCCACCGCCTTCTTCAACTGCGTGCTGTAGGCGCCCTGGTCGATGCCATGGCCCATGCGCATCATCGCCATGGCCACCATGGCCGTGGTGGAGGGATCGGCGCTTACGGCATGCGGGTCCATGATGTCCTGGCGCGCATGGGAGCCCGCTCCATACCCCCCATCCGGTGCCTGGGCCTTCACAAGCCATTGCAGGCCCCGCTGCTCGGCCAGCACCACCTTCTCGGGGGTGCGCAACACGAAACTGCTGTCCAGTCCGACGCCTTCGTAAACGGTCATGAACACGCACTTGGGCGGTTCCTCGGCGACCGGCGGGGGAACCGGACAATGACTGACCGGACCATCCGATGGAACGGTACGCTGCTTGAACGAGGCGAGCATGATAACGGTGCCCGCGCTGGCCACGAGGGCCGCGATGAGAATGATCCTGCGATGCATGACGGTTGCTGTATGTGGCACCGGGACGTTCCGGTTCCGCAGCATCCGTACACGCCAGAAGTGGACGGGTTCGATCCGGCGGATCGACTAGGGCTCGTCCGCTCCCCTCTTCGCTCGAAAATAGCCATTGCTCACGGTGACGAAGGATTCATCACCGGTCGTGGCGTCGTAGCGCACCATCGTTCCACTGAAGATGCCCTGCACATCGCTGCCCACGGCCCCGTACTGGTTCACCGTGATCTGCATGTCGTAGCTGTAGTAGTTGCGACCATCGATGATGAGGGATAGGAAACAAGCCCCTGAACCCTCCGTGATCACGCAACTGCCCGTTCCGGCTCCTGGTAGTTCGATGAAAAGCTGTGCACCTCCACCCGTATCGATGACGATGAGATCGGTGAGGTCATCGCCGAGGTAATGGACGGCGGTGGACATGAGCGCAGTGGAGTTGATGGTCAAGGCTTGCTGGCTGTATCCATCACCATTCAGCACGCAGCCGCTCTGATAGCCACTACCTGGCTGACCACTGCATAGCACGATGGTGCCCACGGAGGCCTCCCCCCCGGCGACCGAAGGCAGGTTGACGGACATCTCTTCCTGGGCGCCGCCACTGCCGTTCACCAACCTTAGCGTGGCCTGCTGGCCGTTGGGCGGAGCAGCGATCCGGAACTCACCTACACCACCGAGCCCGATGGCATGCGAGCCACCCGGCCAGGTCAGTGTCGCAAAACCGTTCACGCCGCCGGAAGGACAACTGATGCTACCCACGACATAGGCGGGGCAGGCCACCACCACATCCACTTCCTGGACACCTCCTGCAGCCAGCGCCCCGATGGGGACCGGCGCTGCGGCAAGGCCCAACGCGTTCGGTGCCACCTCCACCTCAACATCGAACCCCGCTGGCACGAACACTTGGAAACGGCCGTCCGCACCGGTGATGCCGGCCGACTGTCCGACGCGCACCTGAAGACCCTCCACCGCAAGACCGGCACAATCGCGTACCACTCCGGATACCCGGGCCCGAGGCACATTGGCATCCACGTTCCAGGTGGAGAAATGCTGAACCACGCCTACATAGCTATCCCCTTCCCGCTGGGCCTCACCTTCCTGCCCCCAAAGCCCGGTCTCCTCGTTGAGGTGCCAGAGCGCCATGGTGGAGGGAGCCTCACCCGTCTGGCTCGTGGCGATGGGGAATCGCAGCACGGCAGTGGCCCCATTGCCGAGCTGCAGCTCGTTGCCTCCACCATCCGTAATACGCACGCTGGCCATTCCATAGCTGTAGAGCTGCTGCTGGGCACCGCCGGCCATGCACGCCAGATCACCGCCGGGGATGGATGCAGGAAAGGCCGGATCATCCGGACCGAAATGCGCCACGGCCACGGCATAGGAACCCGTGTACAGAGCGCCCGATGCTGTGAGGAGCCCGTTGGCGGGGAGCAGCAACCGCAGGCCGCTCGGATCGACGAGGTCCTGCGGAGCGCTCGCGGAAAGCCCCGTGAAATCCGGTGCATCCGAATGCATGACCACACGCACCCGCGTCGTTCCGCCCAAGTTGGCCACAGCCCCATGCACCGCATCGAAGAAGCCGACCTTCTGGCAGCGGACCACCACGCGCTGGTCGGCCGGGGCACCGTTGAGGAGGAAAACGCCCTGCGCATCCGTGACCGTTGATGCGGAGCCGGCAAGGACCATGACCCCGGACAGTAGAGTCCCCGATGCATCCACCACCTGGCCTACCACCCGCGTGGTGCTGCCGGGTACACTGGGTATGGAGGGCGCAGGTGCCTCGCTTTCGTCCTTACCGCAGCCCACGAGGAGCAGCAGTGCGGTCAGCAGCGCGGCCAGGAGCGCGTATAGGGACCAAAGACGGTTCGGGTCTGTGCGTGTAAAGAACCTCATGACAGGATGCTGGGATACGTGAGCCTAAGCAGCGAAGCAAATCGGCCTCACGCCACGTTGCCATCACATGTTCGTGGGTATGGTCACGCTGGTGATCCGCCAGTCAACTCACCTGACGAGACCTTGGTTCTCAGCACGATGGGCCGCAACAAGCTCCACCTGCCGATGGTCACATTATATATGGACCAACTCGGAAGCGGAACTTCCACGCACGCTCCGGAAGCTCAACGGTGCGGAGCACCCTACCGATCGAACACCTTGTTGAGCGCCTCGGTACGGCTGTGTACCTGCAGCTTGCTGTAGATGGCCCTGATGTAGGAACGCACGGTCTCCACACTGAGCGTGAGCTTTTCAGCGATCTCCTTGTATCGGTAGCCATCCGCAAGCAACTGTACGAGCTCATGTTCGCGGGGCGTCAGGCTCTCCATCAACCGGGCATTGGCCTTCTTCTGCTGCACATTGGCCACCACCATGCGCGCTATGGCCAAGGACATGGGGGAACCACCGGCATGGATGTCCCGTACGGCCTGAGCGATCTCTGCCGGCGTGGCGGTCTTGAGCAAATAGCCCGTAGCTCCAGCGCAAAGCGCACTGAACAAGTTGGTATTGTCCTCGAACACGGTGATCATCAGGAACTGCAACTGGGGGCGTTTGGGCTTGCATTGGGCCACCACCTGGATGCCGCTCTGGCCTGGTAGATTGATGTCCGACAGGACCACATCCAGTCCATCCAATCCCTCCGGACGCGCCAGGAACGACTCCGCATTCGGGTAGCTTCCCTTCAAGGACAGGTCCCCCGCCTCGTGGATGGCACGCTCGAAGGCGTGACGCATGTCGGTATCGTCCTCGATGATGGCGATGCGAATGGGCATGAAGGCGAAATTACCCGCACCTGGCAGCGGCCGAATCACATATTCGTGGGGGGTATCGGCACCTTGAGCGTTACGGTGGTGCCATCGGGTCCGGTCATCACCAAAGCGGTGCCGCCCAAGGCCTCTGCGCGCTTGGTGAAATTGGCCAGACCGTTGGCGCCTTCGCGCACCCGCTGTGGATCGAACCCATGGCCATTGTCGCGGACCACGAGCTCTGCCAGAACGGTGTCCAGGTGCAGCTGCACATCTATCTGCGATGCTCCGCTGTGCTTGAGCGCGTTGCTCACTGCCTCCTTCAGCACCAAGAGGATGTTGCGCTTCAGCTCCGGTCCGATGGTCCGGTCACGATCAGTGTCGGCGCAGCGGAGGTCCGCGCGGAGCTCGACCTGCAGGTCCTCGAACTGACGTCCCAATACGCTGCGTACGTAGGCCAGGAAGGAGGCAAAGCTGTCGTTGCGTGGATCCACGGTCCAGACGATCTCCCCAAGCTCGTTGACCAGCTCGGTGCTGGCCTCAGCGATGCGTGCGGCCTGTGGCGCTGCGGAGGGGTCCATCTGGCGCGAAAGCATCGTGATCTTGGTGAGGCCACTGCCTATGCCATCGTGGATGTCGCGCGCGATGCGCATCCGCACGCCCTCCAGCTCGCGTTCGCGCTCCAGTTCGCGCACCTGGGTACGATGCCGCCGATTGAGCACCATGCGCGTGAGCAGCACCACGAACAGCACAGCCACCAGTGCCCCGGTTCCGATCGCCCACCAGCGTGCCCACCAGGGCGGCAGGATGACGAAGCGCAGTTGCACCTCGACAGGCTTGGACGATGGGCTCTCGGCCCGCACGTCCACCACATACTCGCCAGGTCGAAGGTCCAGCAGACTGAACGAGCGCTGGCGGCCGAGGGCGGCCCATTCGCCGGGCGCCCCATCGCGTGTGATGCGATAGGCGTAGGTGAACGCATCACCTTCGAAAAGCGCCACCACGCCGAACGACAGCTGGATGCTGCTGCGCGTGTGGGGCAGCTCCAGCCCATCGGCCTGCAAGGCAACCAGGCTGAGGGCATCGGACCCGGACCTGGCCTCGCGCACCATGATCCGCGCCTCATGGAGCAACGGATCGAACGCCCGAACGCGCTTCCATCCGTCCGAATTGATGAGGATCCCGCCATCATGACCTTGTGCCAGGCCGCGCCCTACGGCGGCAAAACCATGAAGCGCATCGAGCCGGACCAGGATATCCGTAGCGGGATCGAGCAGGTAGCACGTACGCTCGGTCAGCAACCAGAGCCTGCCACGTGCGTCCTTCACCGCCGACTCGAAATAGGGCCGTTCCGGTGGCAGCCAGCGCCGCTCGATCGACCAAGCCCCATCGGCATCGCGCCGCACCCGGATGACCCCGTGGCTACGTGAAAGGGCATAGATACGACCCGCGTCATCCGTCAATAGTTCCGTTATCGCCCGGAAATGTTCCTTGGGCGATCGGGGGCCGCGAACAAGCTCGAACGCACCCGTGACCATGTTGAAAAGAGCCGGCCCATCGGTGCCAAGGTCCACCAGCAGGTGGTCGGCATCGTATTGTTCGATCCCGATCACCTGGACAGCAACCCCATCACCGGCCACCGGGGGCCTGAAGCTATGGCCACTGCCATCCACTGGACCGCACCGGAGCAGACCTTCCTGACCCAGTGCAGCCCATATCGCACCATCACGTCCTCCATGCAGGTCCAGCACATTGGGTCTCGAAGTACCAACGCCCATTTCTTCCACCGGGACCCGCTCGACCTCACCACTGCCGGGCCGATAGCGCAGAAGCCCATAATTCGACGCCAACCAAACAAGGCCTCGCGGATCCTGCTTCAGGCGGAATACCTCATAGGGGCGGTCCTCGGCCGGCAGGGGGACACGTTCGATGAGGCGGCCATCGGCATCCACGTGCATGATCTCGCGGTCCGCATAGAAGCGAACGATCCAGTGGCCATCATCCAGTGTGGCGGGCGCGATGTGCGTATTCACCGAAAGTGCGGTGGCGGCCACGGGCTGAAGCTCCTCTCTTCCCGGCAGGTGCAGGTGCACCGCGCCCGGGGACCCGGCCAGGACCCCCATCCCGTCCAGTTCGACCAGCAGGGTGAGGTCAGGGACCGAGGCGTCACTGGGCATCGGCAGATCGCTCACTATGCCCTCGGTAACAGCCACTTCAATGAGGCGGCCATCCATGGTGCACCACCAGGTCTCGCGGTCCCGCTGCACAGCGTGCAGCGTGATGTTGACCAGGTCGTTCAACGGCCATGAGCGGACTGTCTGCTGGTCGAACGTGCCGCTTCTGCGATCGAAGCGCACCAACCCCAACCCCCAAGAGGTGCACCAGAGCGCGTTCGGGTCATGCACATCCGGCAGCACATCCAGCAACAAGGTCTTCGGAGGACCGGTTGAGCCGCCATGATCGAAACCGTATCTGACCAGGGACCCCGACCGCGGATCGTACGCCAGCAAGGCTAGGCGATCGGTGAGCCATACGATGCCATCAGCGCCCACATGGCCACCACGCGCCATGGTCACTTCCGGAAGGCCTTGGGTGGACAACCGATCGTCACCCGGCTTCAGGCGGGCGAGCCCCGAACGGTTGCAGAACGCCCACAGCGTGCCATCCGGCGCCCAGGCCAGGTCCATGCATTCATATGATCTCAAGCGTCCACTGCGGTGCACCAGGGGAAGCCGGATCCGCTCACCGCTGAGCGGATCGATGCGCCAAGCACCGCCGAACGTGGCGGCCCAGACAGCTCCGTCAGGCGCCAACACCAACTGATGCACCACGTCATCAGGGAGCGAAAGGCTGTCCAGCGGATCGTTCAGGTAGGTCTCCGTTCGTGATCCATCGAACCGGTGGACGCCCCGATCCGTACCTATCCACAAGGCACCGAAGCGGTCCACCACCGCCGTGCGCACCACCGCGTCCTCGATCCCGGGAAGGTTCAGGCGGATGAACGGATGCGGTGACCGCCCATGAGCAAGCATCGCTATCGATGCCATAACGAGGGCCAGCAGGGTACGCCACATTTACCCTGCTAAGCTACCTGCACCGCAGCTTGCCCGACCATACGGCCCAAGCACTCGCGGACTTAGGCCCTGATGCGCTCGGACGACGCATCGCCAGTTAGACCAATGCTGCTCTGGATCCGGCCGTCAGGGATCCAGAACAACATGGCCCGTCCGGACACGCGTTGCCGAAGCGATGCGAACCACATACGAACCTCCAGCCAGCCTATGCAGATCGATGTGCTGAAGTCCGGGCATCAACCTGCTCCGCAGGATCGATCGGGCATCACTCGTGAACAGTTCGAGCACCGAGACTTCAGGCACCTCCACCCAGAAACCATCGCGACACGGATTCGGCCAGACCTCGAGGCTGCCGGCAATGGGCACACCCTCAACGATACTTGTACCCGGAAGTACCTGGATGCGATGCAACTCCTGCTTGGCGGGCATGGATTCTCCGCGCATATAAAGGAAGTCCCCCATCACAGTGAGATACGACGGATCGAAATGATTGATGCCCGGTGCTCGGTCCTGCACCAGATAGGTACCCTCCGCCGTTCCGTCACTGCGCCATAGTTCCTTTCCACCGATAGGCCCCCAAGCGCGATAGTAGAGCACCCCTCCTGCCACTACGGGAGCGGGATCATTCGGGCCCAGTACACCTCCGGGGCCGGGCCAGCTGTCCGCAACCTGGAAGGTACCTGCACTCGTGCCATCGGTCCGCCAGAGCTCTCCTTGGGCAACGAAATACAGTGCATCGCCGAGGACCACTCCACGCTGACCATTGGCAACCAGCACATCCACATCATGGACCCGGACCACGGTCGAGGGTCCAGCCAAGCCAGCAGCGTATAGACCAATGCCTTCCACCCCGTCATTCGCAGCAAACAGCACAGAACCATTCAGGACGCCCAGAAATTAAGGACTCGAACCACCGAAGCCGGGTGCGATATCCTCCAACAAGGACGTTCCATCCAATGTGCCGTCAGTGACCCAGGGCTCGCTCCCATGCACACCATCATTGGCGGCGAACATCGCCCTTCCATCTCCCAGCGGCATGAATCCCGCGGAAGTGGAGGTGCCCGTTCCCGGATTGATGTCCTTGATCAGACCGATCGCATCATCGGTCATGTAATAGGGCTCGGTGTCAGTGCCATCAGGATAATTCTCCGTTGCAGCAAAGACCAGTGCTCCTCCCACATTGACCGGGGTGCCACCCATGTAAAGACCCGCCGAGCTGCGTGGATAGGTACCATCCGAGGTGCCATCAGAGACCCATACCTGCCATGTTATACCGTTAAATGCACGGAATACTAAACGACCATTCATTTCAACCAACCCGGCCAAGTTCGATGTCTGGGTACCCGATGCGATATCCTTCACCAGGAACGTCCCGTCCTCGGTACCATCGGTCCGCCACAGCTCAGTCCCGCTCACACCATCGTCAGCGCGAAAGAACAACAGTCCATTCGCTGATGTGAACTGTGGACCGGTTGGTATGCTGCCTTCTGGACCGGGGCGGATATCCTTGAGCATAACGGTTCCCACCTCCGTACCATCGGACCTCCAAAGCTCCTGACCGTGCTCGGGCGTCTCACTGACGAAATACAACACCCCCTCATGGACACACAGATTGCGGGGATAGGCTGTGTTGATATCAACGGTAAAATCAGATCCCCAATCCTTGACCAGGGTGATCTGTGCGATGCATATGGCTGCGGCCAAGAAACTGACCGCAGAGGCTATGGTTCTCATGTTCACCTGTTTTTGATGTTCAAAAGTGGTAAAGTCAACCGCATCAGCGACTAACATGAAAGTGGGTGTCCCTTGGAAGCCACGTGGCTTCCGCCCAACTGAAGTTTCGGTCGACATGGGCCCAACATCGCGGAGCTGCTCCGCGTGGAACAGACTTTGGGACCGAACGGCCAGGTGAATAGCTACGATGTGCCGCGTCCCATGAGCTGGTATCGTGTGCTGGCCAGTGGCTCACGCGTATTCTACACGGCGCTGGGACATGCACATAGCAACTACACCAGCGATATGCTCTTCCGCGTGCACATCAGGGATGCGCTGGCATGGCTGATGGAGGGAACCACTGGCGTGAGCACGAACGATGGCGGAACCACACTGCAGGCATTTCCCAACCCTGCTTCGGACCATTTGATGATCGTGACCGATGCATCACGGGTCGGTACAGTACTGAACGTGTTGGATGCCACGGGGCGTATCGTACTGGATGTCACGATCACCAGCGAACGAACGATGATCGCCGTGAACGACCTTCCCTCAGGCCCCTATCTGCTCAGGGCAACGGACGCCTCTGTACCGGTCCGGATCATCCGGTAAGTACATTCGGCATGCCAGTGCACATGGTCCCAGGCATATGACCTGTCCCGTGAAGCGGGATGATCACCTGGCTCAGGCCTCCTGGAACTTCTTCGCCGCGCGCTTCCGCTCGTTCTCGTCCAGCAGGATCTTGCGGATCCGCAGGCTCTTCGGCGTCACCTCCAGGTACTCATCCTCGGCGATGTACTCCATGCACTCCTCAAGGCTGAACTTGACGGCAGGCGCGATGTTCAGCTTTTCGTCGGTGCCGCTGGCGCGCATGTTGGTGAGCTTCTTGGTGCGCACCACGTTCACCACCAGTTCCTCCCCGGGCTTCGGGCTTTCGCCGATCACCTGGCCCACGTAGATATCCTCTCCGGGATCCACGAAGAACTTGCCTCGGTCCTGCAGCTTGTCGATGGCGTAGGGCACCACGGCACCCATTTCTCCACTGACAATGCAACCCGGGCGCGGTGCCTGGATCTGGCCCTTGAACGGCTCGTAGCCCTTGAACCGGTGGGCGACGATGGCCTCGCCCTCCGTGGCGGTGAGCAGGGTGTTCCTCAGGCCGATGATACCCCGAGCGGGAATGCTGAATTCGAGGACCGTACGGTCGCTCTTCTGCTCGATGTTGAGGATCTCGCCCTTGCGTCGCGTTACGTGGTCGATCACGCGGCTGCTGAACTGCTCGGGCACCTGAACGGTGAGGTGTTCGATGGGCTCGTGGCGTTGGCCGTCCACCTCCTTGTACAGCACCTGCGGTTGGCCCAGCTGGAACTCATAGCCCTCACGGCGCATGGTCTCCACCAGGATGCTGAGGTGCAGGATACCACGGCCGAAGACCAACAGGCGGTCCGGGCTCTCGGTCTCCTTGATGCGCATGGCCAGGTTCTTCTCGATCTCCTTGAAGAGGCGGTCGCGCACGTGGCGGCTGGTGACGAACTGGCCTTCCTTGCCGAAGAAGGGCGAGTTGTTGATGGTGAAGAGCATGCTCATGGTGGGCTCGTCCACCTTGAAGCGCGGCAGACCCTCGGGTTTCTCCGCATCGGCCACGGTGTCGCCGATGTCGAAGTTCTCCAGTCCCATCAGGGCCACGATCTCACCGCAGCCCACTTCGTGCTTCACCTTCTCCTTGCCGAGGCCTTCGAAGACCATCAGTTCCTTCACCTGGCCTTTCTGCTGGGTGCCGTCGTTCTTCACGAGGGTCACCTGCTGGCCGGGCTTGATGGAGCCGCGGGTGATGCGTCCCACCGCGATCCGGCCCTGGAAGCTGCTGTAGTCGAGGCTGGTGATGCGCATCTGCAGGGTGCCCTCCACCTGCTTGGGAGCGGGCACCTTGTCCAGGATCACATCCAGCAGGTAGCTCACATCCTCCGTGGGGGTCTTGGGGTCGGGTCCCATCCAGCCTCCCTTGCCCGAGCCATAGACCACCGGGAAGTCCAGTTGGTCCTCGTTGGCATCGAGGGCGAACATCAGGTCGAACACAGCCTCGTGCACCTCCTCGGGCGTGCAGTTCGGCTTGTCCACCTTGTTGATCACCACCACCGGCTTCAGGCCCAGTTCGATGGCCTTGCCCAGCACGAACCGCGTCTGCGGCATGGGCCCTTCGAAGGCGTCCACCAGCAGGATCACGCCATCGGCCATGTTGAGCACGCGCTCCACCTCGCCGCCGAAATCGCTGTGGCCAGGGGTGTCGATGATGTTGATCTTCACATCCTTGTAACGGACGCTCACGTTCTTGCTGAGGATGGTGATCCCGCGCTCACGCTCCAGGTCGTTGTTGTCCAGGAGGAGCTCCTTCACCTCCTCGTTCACTCGGAAGAGCTGGCACTGATGGAGGATCTTATCCACCAGGGTGGTCTTCCCGTGGTCGACGTGGGCGATGATGGCGATATTGCGCAGCGGGGTCATGAGGCGGCCGGAAAAAGGCCCGCAAAGGTACGGTTCCTTCCGGGATAAGGGCCTGATGCAGATATTCGCAGCGTATCCGACGTCCCATGCGCCCTCACCTCATCCTTCTACCCGCCTTATCCATCCTGGCTTTCGCCTGCGGCAGCTCCCCCACCAACAACATGGTCGATGGGCCGCCGGTGGTGCTGGCCGGGGCGCTCACCGTGGGCACAGGTGGTGTGGCCCTGGTGGATTGCGATCGCCGCGCCTTCGTTCTGACGGGTTCCCTGCGCGATTCCATCCTGCAGCAGTTCCACGGAGCGGCATCGCTGCCTGAAGGACAGAGACCATGGATCACGGTGGAGGCCACGGACTCCACCTTTTCCGCAGGCAAGGTGACCGACATGAAAAAGCAGGGGCCCTGCCTGATGGACCTGCCCGGCACCTATGCCATGGAGCCTGTACAGGACGACCAGCTCGTGGCCAAGGTGCATCTGGATGTTTCCGGCATTTTCAGTCTGGCGGTGGCGCCCGGGGATGGCTCCCGGAAGGACCTTACCGGTTCATGGACCCGGGTCGAGAACGGGGTGCTGCTGCAGGGCGAGGACCAGAAACTGCTGCTCCGCATCGTGCACCCCGATGCCCTTGTGCTGGAGGATACCATCCCGTTCGGGCAGGCGCTGCGCATGACTCGCCGCTGATCGCTTGGAGCGGCCATCGATCATTCGACTATCTTTGCCGCCCCTTGCCAACGCGCAGGGAAGCACCGGCCCCGTAGTTCAATTGGATAGAATGACAGATTCCGGTTCTGTTGGTTGCAGGTTCGAGTCCTGCCGGGGTCACTGAGGAAAGCGTCCGAAAGGGCGCTTTCGCATTTTCAGGCGTTCCCGATCGTTTGGTCGGACAAGCCGCCGAACTTCGCCCCATGCGCATCGACAAGTTCCTCTGGTGCGTGCGCCTCTTCAAGACGCGCAGCCTGGCCACGGACGCGATCAAGCGGGAGCAGGTGATGCTCAATGGCCGCATCGTGAAGCCCTCGGCGGAGGTGAAGCCCGGTGACGTGTTCGCGCTGCGGGAACCACCGATCTGGCGGAGCTGGACCATCACGGCCATTCCTGCGGCGCGCATGGGAGCCAAGCTGGTGCCCGACCTCATCACGGAGTGCACCTCCTTCGCCGATCTGGAGAAGCTGGAGATCGCCCGCATGGCCCGCGCCCAGCATCGCCCCGCCGGTGAAGGCCGCCCCACCAAGCGCGACCGCCGCGATATGGAGCGCTTTCTCGATTGAGCGCACGATCCTGGATGTCAGTGTCCTGCATTGACCGGACCATCCGCCGGGAGATCGCGTGCTACCTTTCAGCCCATGCAATTGCTCATCCGCCTCATCATCACCACCATCGCCGTGCTCATCACGGACCTGATCCTGCCCGGTGTGCATGCCGATGACTTCGTGACCGGTCTGCTGGTCGCGGTGGTGCTCGGCCTGCTCAACACCTTCCTGAAGCCCTTGCTCATCCTGCTGACCCTTCCGGTCACCGTGGTGACCATGGGCCTCTTCCTGCTGGTGATCAACGCGGGGATGGTGCTGCTGGCCTCCCGGATCGTGCCCGGCTTCGTGGTCGAGAGCTTCTGGTGGGCCCTGGGCTTCAGCATCGTGCTCTCCATCGTACAGGGCTTCCTGCAGGCGCTGGATCGCCAGCCGAATGACCGACGGCCGGGGTAGACCCTTTACGGGGTATCCCATCGGATGGGCCTTGTAAATGAGATGCATCGCGTTCGGTCATCCTGGCCCGCGATCGACCTATTTTCGGGAGCAGAACGTACATCATCACACGACGTGGTCATGAAACCGATCCTTTCCCTCAAGCTCCACCTGCCCATCGCACTGCTGCTGTCCGCTTTTCATGCCCAAGCACAGGACCTTCAATTGCTCATCGGTGCCGAGGAAAGTGAATGGGGCACCGGATCCTCCGGCCCCATGCCTGCTGCGGATGGCGGCTACTTCCTGCGGTTACGCATGCAGGAAGCACATTCCCTGATCAAGCTCGACGCTGAGGGGAATATCGGATGGCACAGGTCCCATGCCTTTCCAGATGGCTCCAATGCCTACTCACCGGGAATTGTGCCCACATCCGATGGTGGGGCCTACCTATTGAAGTCGCTTCTGGTGGAGAGCAACAATGGCCGGTTCTCCGTGACCAGAATAGCATCCGATGGTGCAGCCATGTGGTCAAAGACCTATTCGATCCCGCTTGCTCCAACGATCGACCAGGGAGGGACCACGCCACAAGCGCTGATCCGCCCTGATGGCGGCCTGGACATCCTGGTACAGATGGACCTGACCGGCGGGGACGAGTACTTCCTCATGCGAATTGGTGCGGACGGTTCGGTGGCTTGGGTGAAAAGAGCACCGGTGGCCACCACCACGACCCTGAACTCGGTCTTCCATATCGCCCACGATGGACTGGGTGGTCTGGTGACCTTTTACGAGCACAATGACCTGCGATCCGGGTTGGTCAGCCGCTTCGACGACCAGGGAGAGCATCTGTGGAGCCGCTCGGTGACCATGACCAATCAGTGGTGGAATTATAGCTA
This sequence comes from Bacteroidota bacterium, assembly GCA_963169595.1. GTDB lineage: Bacteria > Bacteroidota > Bacteroidia > Flavobacteriales_F > PHOS-HE28 > PHOS-HE28. Next base: position 15,636 of record CAUJFM010000142.1, read on the forward strand.
CCCAAGCCTCATTGCTGGAGATGAAGGGCAGATCTACCTCTTCGGTAACCAGCATGTGATCGGCAATGAATCCAACTACATCTACAAGCTGGACCCGGATGGGGATCTTGCCTGGTACCGCTGGATAGACCAAGGTTGGCCCATGCTCCCGATATACTCCCAAGTGGGCCGCATGGTCGAAGGACAACTCCAGTTCGGCGGATCAACGCGGCTGGTGCTTGACACGGACGGTATTCCGCTTGCCACAAGCAGCGTAAGCTTCCCCACCACCACATCAGGATCGTTCGAATGGCGGGTCCTGCCGACGGTCCCTCATCGACCTGCCGACAGGCTCCTTGTAGCGGGCTCTTGGTCACGCAGGGATATCACCTTCGACTTCGAGTGGCTAACGCCCATCTTCATGAACCTGTCCTTTACACCAGAAGAATGGTGCCACCTTGACTTCAGCTCGGGACTTCCCGATCATCTGCTCGTGCCAGCGGAGTATTTGGAGAACGAGGAGTTGCCGGCTTGGGAAAACGCGACGGCCACCGCCACGCCTGTGACCATCCTTGACACGCCCCTGCCGCTGCCTGCGACCACGCCCTTGTGCTTCGCTGTCGGTGTGGAGGATGCGCATGCCTCATCGCCTGGGATGCGGCTCCAACCGAACGCGGTCGGGGTCGGCGGCACGTGCGAACTCGAGCTGGGGACGCCAGGCACGTACCGTGTCTTCAGCACCACCGGGGCCGAAGTGGTCCGTGCTGCGGAACTTTCGCAGGTCCATGTGATCTCCACCCAAGGGTGGTCACCAGGCTTCTACATCGTTCGAGCCGAGGATCGGTCCGGGCGTGCAATAGGTACCCGACCGCTCATGATCGGAAGGCATTGAGGAACCCACCAGGACCCGCAGTGGCCTTGGGCTTCAGCATCGTGCTCTCCATCGTGCAGGGCTTCCTGCAGGCGCTGGACCGCGGGCAGAATATCGGGCAGCAGCAGTAAGTGGCAAGGGGCACATACCAAGGGCTGTTGAACCCTTGACACGTGCCCCTTGGTCCTTGGCACTTCTCAATTATCCCCGTCGAGGAGGCGGCCCAGCCCACCGAGCATGCTGCCCTCCTCCCGGCCACGGCCACCGGCGCGCGGCGCTGCCGCAATGATGTTGTCGGCCAGGCGGCTGAAGGGCAGCGACTGGATCCACACATGCCCGGGACCCCGCAGCGTGGCGAAGAAGAGGCCTTCACCGCCGAACAGGGTGTTCTTGATGCCTCCCACGAACTGGATGTCGTAATCCACATCCTGCGTCATGGCCACCAGGCAGCCCGTGTCCACGCGCAGGGTCTCGCCGGGGCGCAGGTCGCGCTGCACGGTGGTGCCGCCCGCATGGATGTATACCTGCCCGTCACCCTCCAGCTTCTGCATGATGAAGCCCTCGCCACCGAACAGGCCGGCGCCGATGCGCTTCTGGAACTCGATGCCGATGCTCACCCCTTTGGCCGCCGCGAGGAAGCTGTCCTTCTGGCACACCAGTTTGCCCTGGTAGTCGCGCAGGTCCAAGGGCATGATCTTGCCCGGGTAGGCCGCGGCGAACCAGGCCGTGCGGCGCTCATGGCTGGTGTTGGTGTAGGTGGTCATGAACAGGCTTTCACCGGTGAGCACCCGTTTGCCGGCGCTCAGCATCTTGCCCAGGAAGCCCTGCTCCTGCCCGCGCCCATCGCCGAAGATGGTCTGCATCGAGATCCCATCGTCCATCATCATCAGGGTGCCCGCCTCGGCGATCACCGTCTCGTTGGGGTCGAGCGTGATCTCCACGCATTGCATGTCATCGCCTACGATGCGATGGTCCAGTTCGTGTGCTTGTCGGTTCATGGCTGTTCCGGGTGGTTCGTTCCGGAAGTGCAAAGCTACCCCGCCCTCCGTCCGACCATGCGCCGCCCAAGGCGTAATTTGGCCGCTCCTGTAGACCCGCGAACACGCCTTGATGCCCACCCTGAAGAACAGCCCGGCCGCCACGGCCATCGATACGGACACCCTGCTCCGCGCTTGGGAACTGATGTGCACGGCGAAGGCCCTGACCGAGACGTACGAGGAGCACTTCAAGCTGACCAGTAAATACGTTCATGCCACCAGCCGGGGGCACGAGGCCATCCAACTGGCCCTGGGCATGCAGTTGAAGCCCCAGGACTTCGTGGCCCCCTACTACCGCGACGACAGCATCCTGCTCGGCATCGGCATGGAGCCCTACGAGCTGATGCTCCAGTTGATGGCCAAGCGCGACGACCCCTTCAGCGGGGGACGCACCTACTACGGCCACCCGAGCCTGCGCCGCGAAGGCATGCCGCGGATACCGCACCAGAGCAGTGCCACCGGCATGCAGGCCATCCCCACCACGGGCATCGCGATGGGCCTCTGGTTCAAGGAGCAGGCGGGTATCCCGCACGACTACAACGGTGCCGGCGACCAGGACGCACCCGTGGTGGTCTGCTCGCTGGGCGATGCCTCCATCACCGAGGGCGAGGTGGCCGAGGCCTTCCAGATGGCCGTGCTGAAGAAGCTGCCCATCATCTACCTGGTGCAGGACAATGAGTGGGACATCAGCGCGAGCGCGGACGAGATCCGCGTGGCCGATGCACCCGAATACGCCAAAGGGTTCAAGGGGCTGGAGGTCCGCAGCATCGACGGCAGCGACCTCATCACGTGCTACACCACCCTGCAGGAGGTCATCGCCACCGTGCGCCGGGAGCGCCGGCCCTTCCTGGTCCACGCGAAGGTGCCCCTGCTCAACCACCACACCAGCGGGGTGCGCATGGAGTTCTACCGCAGCGAGGAGAATCTGGCCGAGCACCGCAAGCGCGACCCCTTCCCACGTTTCCTGCAGCAATGCCTGGACAACCGCCTGCAGCTCGAAGGGCTGAAGCAGATCGAGCAGAAGGCCATCGCCCGCGTGAAGGCCGACTTTGACCGGGCGCGTGCTGCGGAGGACCCCACCCCGGCCGACCTCACCACCCACCTGTTCGCCCCCACCCCGGTCACCGAGGAACGGGGTGAACGCGCGCCCAGGGACCGTGAGCCCACGGTGATGGTGGACAGCGCGCTCTTCGCCATCCGCGAACTGATGCAGGAGGACCCACGCTGTCTGCTCTACGGCCAGGACGTGGGCGCCCGGCTGGGCGGCGTGTTCCGCGAGGCCGCCACACTGGCCCGTGATTTCGGCGGGCACCGGGTGTTCAACACGCCCATCCAGGAGGCCTTCATCATCGGCAGCACCGTGGGCATGAGCGCCGCCGGTCTGAAGCCGATCGTGGAGGTGCAGTTCGCCGATTACATCTGGCCGGGCCTCAACCAGCTCTTCACCGAAGTGGCCCGCAGCTGCTACCTCACTGTGGGGAAATGGCCCGTCTCCTGCATCATCCGCGTGCCCATCGGCGCCTACGGCAGTGGTGGTCCCTACCACAGCAGCAGCGTGGAAAGCGTGCTCTGCAACATCAAGGGCATCAAGATCGCCTACCCCAGTACCGGCGCCGACCTGAAAGGCCTGATGAAGGCTGCCTATCACGACCCCAACCCGGTGGTGATGCTGGAGCACAAGGGGCTCTATTGGAGCAAGATCAAGGGCACCGAGGAAGCCAAGACCATCGAGCCCAGCGCCGACTACATCATCCCCTTCGGCAAGGCCCGCGTGGTGCAGGAGGCGGAAGCTGCCCTGGTGGCCAAGGGGCAGGCCGCCGTGGTGGTCACCTACGGCATGGGGGTCTACTGGGCCAAGGCCGCGGCGAAAGCGTTCCCCGGCCGGGTCACCATCATCGACCTGCGGACCTTGGTGCCCCTGGACGAGGAGACCGTGATGCGCGAGGTGCAACGGCATGGCCGCTGCCTGGTGGTCACGGAGGAACAATTGACCAACTCCTTCGCCCAGGCGCTGGCCGGGCGCATCGGTGATGCGTGTTTCCGCGACCTGGACGCGCCGGTGCGCACGATCGGTTCGGTGGACATGCCGGCGATCCCGCTCAACAGCACCCTGGAGGCCACGATGATCCCCAGCGCGGAGAAAGTGGGCCGCGTGCTGGGCGAACTGCTCGCCTATTGAAGCTGATGGAAGAGCGCTTCATCCGCGTCCAACGCACCGCGCGCTTCCATGTGCTCGGCTCGCCCGCCACGGCCCGTGAGCTGTGGATCGTGGTGCATGGCTACGGCCAGCTCGCACGCTACTTCCTCAACCAGTTCGCCGGACTTTCACCGGACCTGTGCATCGTGGCCCCCGAAGGCCTCAGCCGGTTCTACCTCGACCCCGGGCACACCCGGGTGGGGGCCACCTGGATGACCCGCGAGGACCGCCTGCACGAGATCGATGATCACGTGGCCTACCTGGACCAGATGACCCGCGAACTACTTCAGGAAGCCCCGCCCGGCACCGTGGTGAACGTGCTGGGCTTCTCGCAGGGCGTGGCCACCGTGAGCCGGTGGGCGTTACGCGGCCTTACACGGTTCGACCGGCTGGTGCTGTGGGCCGGCAACCTGCCACCCGAACTGGACCGCGATACGCTGCGGGCCTGGCAAGGACTGGTGGTGGACCTGGTACTTGGGGACCAGGATGAGCTCATGGACCGCGAAGCGCTGCTGGGCGCGGCGCAACGGCTGGAAGCGGCCGGCGTGGACCACCGACACCACATCTACCATGGCGGTCACAAGCTGGATGCGCTCACCCTCCAGCGCCTGCTCGACCCACGGTGATCAGAAGGTCGCCTCGGGCTTCGTCGCGGACCAGTCCAGCATCTCGTCCAATGTCCGCACCGCCACCGCATGGTAGTTGGAGCGCGCCGAAGCATAGATCGTCCGGGCCATCACACGGCCCTTCTCCGTTGCGATGAGCTCCTTGTAGAGCGGCACCAGGAACTTCCGGCGACCCACGGTGGAAAGGAACCGGTCCAACGCCGAGTAGGCCGCGTCATGGTCGTTGCGGATGCACTGCTCCAGCCAGGCCGCGAGCACCTCGGCATTGCCGCTCGAAGTGAACTTGAAGGCCGCATCCAGATCGTTCAGTTGTGCCGTCGTCAGGTCCTTGGGGAGATGACGCAGGAAATGCATCCACTGGAAGGTATTCCATCCCTGCGTGGCAAGCTTGGCAGCAGGCGTGCCTCCCTGCCACCGGGCGATCTCCCGATCCACTTGGTCGAACTTGTCCGAGACCGGCACCGGTGCATCGGCAGGCAGACCGGGACCGTCCACCCAGGCCGCGATGTCCACCTTAGTGTTCGTGGGCTTCAGCAGCTCCTCATCCAGATAGGCCAGGAACTTGTCCGTGGTCATGCTCTGGAAGGCGAAGCGGTCAAAGTACCCACGTAGGAAGGCATCGAACCGCTCCCTGCCCACTTTGGACTCCAGCAACTTCAGGAAGGCGAACCCCTTCTCGTAGGCGATGTCGGTCATGCCATCATCCGGGTCGCGTCCGTCCAGGTGCAGGCGCAGGTGGGTATCCTCCGCATGTCCCGTGGCATGCATGTGCTCAAGGCTGCCTTGCAGGTCCTGCCTGCCGAGGATCTGCAACATGCCCGCGTGGTCCGGCCCATAGAGCGCCTCGCTGATCCGGTTCTCGAAGTAGACCGTGAAGCCCTCGTTCAACCAGAAGTCGTTCCACGTGGCATTGGTCACCAGGTTGCCGCTCCAGCTGTGGGCCAGTTCATGTGCGATCAGCGCGGTGAGCGACCGGTCGCCGGCAATGATGGTGGGCGTGGCGAAGGTGAGACGCGGGTTCTCCATGCCCCCGAACGGGAAGCTGGGCGGGAGCACGATCACATCATACCGGCCCCAGCGATAGGGACCGTAGAGCGCCTCAGCCGCCTGCAGCATGCGTTCCGTGTCGGCGAACTCCCACGCCGCCTTGTCCACCACACTGCGCTCGGCATACACCCCGCACCGCTCGCCCAAGGGTCGGAACTCGATGTCCCCCACCGCCAACGCGATCAGATAGGCCGGGATCGGCTGCTCCATTTGGAAGGTGTAGACCCCATCCGCAGAGCGCACCTGGGGATTGCTGGCGCTCATCACGGCCATCAACTCCTTGGGGACACGCACGGTGGCGTCGTAGGTGATGCGGATGCCGGGACTGTCCTGGACCGGCATCCAGGTGCGGGTGAGAATGGCCTGCCCTTGCGTGAAGAGGAAGGGATGCGTGCGGTCGGCCGTTTGCTGGGGCGAAAGCCACTGCAAGGCCCGAGCCCCTTCGGTGGTGCGGTAGGTCACCGCAATGGTGTTGCTGTTGCTGTCTATGGGGATGTGCAGTGCCCGACCCAGGATGGAGGGAGCGCCAAGCAGGACCGGCACCTCCTTCCCATTCACCGTCACCTTGGCGATCTCCAGCGCATCCGTGTCCAGGATGATGGTGTCCGCGCCATGGGGGCGGATCCGGTAGCTCGCCGTGCCCAGCAGCCGACGTTCGGTCATGTCCACCTGAAGATCGAGGTCGAGATGCTCGATGCGTGCCGGGGAGGCACTGGCGTGGGAGTGCACATCCATGGGAGATGTCTGTTCTGGTGTGGCCACCTCAGGTCCGGGACCCGGATCGGAGCAGGCAGCAAGGAGCAGGGTGACCAAGGCCACCCGGGAAATGGGGCAAAGTGTCATTGTGGGGTGGGCAAATGTAGCCTCTGACCGACGCGGTCAATGGGAACGGACGAACGGTTGGACGGGCCGTTCAGACTGGTCGGGCGCAACCGCACCGGACCGAAATACAGAAGGGGCCGCGAACTGCGGCCCCTTCCAAGTACTGCCAGTCGGGGTGACTGGATTCGAACCAGCGACCACTTGCACCCCATGCAAGTGCGCTACCGGGCTGCGCTACACCCCGAGAAACTTGTCCCGCGATCTTGTCAATGGCCCGTTACCGGTACATCAACAGGGCTGCGTTGTGCCCTTGGGGCGGCAAAGGTAGCAAAGTCCCCGATCCGACGAACGATCGAAGAGCCTCCTTCAGAGGATGTCCCAGTTGCACAACAGGGCAAAGGCGATCAGGACCGCATAAACCACGAGGGTCATCAGACCCGTGCTGTACTTCCGCATGATGGCTTGCATGGCGTGTCGCTTTTTGTTGTGGACAAAGATCCGGACGCGCTCCTCGATTGTTCATGAAGACTACATGAAGGTTGCCTCACTTTTCCACAGAACACCTGTGCATAGCCGTCCAGCAACGACCGAACGCATCCATGAACGGTTCGTATCCGGCCCCATCAGGGCGGTAGTTTTGCGCCCCATTTCTTCGCGAATGCCCCTGCGCCTCCTCCTTCTTCCCTTGCTGCTGTTCGCGTCCATGGCCGTGGCGCAGCGGTCCATCACCATAAGCGGCTATGTCAAGGATGCCACCAGCGGTGAAGCGCTGATCGGTGCCAACGTCTACGTGAAGGAGACCATGCGCGGGGCTGCGACCAACGTCTATGGCTACTACGTCCTGAACCTCGAGCCAGGCACTTGGACCATTGTCATGAGCTACATCGGTTATGAGGAATGGACCCGCACCGTGACGGTGAACGCCGACCAGAAGCTGAACATCGAGGCCCAGCCCAAGGCCATCATCGCCAAGGAGTTCGAGGTGGTGGAGGAACGCAAGCAGAACAACACCGAAGGCACCCAGATGGGCACCGTGGAGCTCGATGTGCAGAAACTGAACACCCTGCCCGCCCTGCTCGGGGAGGTGGACATCCTCAAGACCATTCAGTTCCTGCCGGGCGTAGCAAGCAATGGGGAAGGCAACAGCGGCTTCTATGTACGAGGCGGAGGGCCCGACCAGAACCTCATCCTGCTGGACGAGGCCACGGTGTACAATGCGAGCCACCTCTTCGGCTTCTTCAGCGTGTTCAATGCCGACGCGGTGAAGAACATCGAGCTCATCAAGGGCGGCATGCCGGCGAACTATGGGGGGCGCATCTCCTCGGTGCTGGACATCACCATGAAGGACGGGAACGACAAGACCTTCCATGGTCAGGGAGGCATTGGTCTCATCTCCTCACGCCTCACCCTCGAAGGCCCGATCGTCAAGGACCGAAGCTCTTTCATCATCAGTGGCCGGCGCACCTACATCGATGTGGTCACCAAGCCCTTCATCAACCCGGAGAGCGCGTTCTCCGGCAGTGGCTACTATTTCTACGACCTCAATGCCAAGGCGAACTACCGCATCAGTGACAAGGACCGTATCTTCCTGAGCGGCTACTTCGGCCGGGATGTATTCGCCTTTGCCGGCACCCAGGAGGGCGACCCCGACTTCCGCATCCCGTGGGGGAATGCCACCCTCTCCGCGCGCTGGAACCACGTGTTCGGTCCCAAGTTGTTCATGAACACCACAGCCACCTTCAGCGACTACTCATTCGCCTTTCAGGCCGACCAGGACCAGTTCAACTTCGAGCTCTTCAGCGGCATCAAGGACTACGGCCTCAAGGTGGACCTGGGCCATTACCCCAGCGCGCGGCACCGGCTGAAGTACGGCGGCCAGTACACCTACCACATCTACACCACCAGCACCGTGAAGGTGAGCAGCGGTGACACCGACTTCAACATCGACACCCCGCCCCTGCTGCGTGCGCATGAGACCGCGCTCTACGCTATGGACGAGTTCGATGTGACGGATGACCTGCGGATCAATGCGGGGCTACGGCTGTCCACGTTCGCCCATGTGGGACCCTACACCCTGTACCTGCTGGACGAGGAGGGGCGTTCCACCGGGACCAACGAATTCGGCAAGGGCAGCACCATCGCATCGTACGCCGCCTTGGAACCCCGTCTTTCCATGAGGTACCGCCTCCGCAAGGGCAGTGTGAAGGCTTCCTACAACCGGGGCCAGCAATACGTGCACCTCGCCAGCTTTGGCAGCACCCCGCTCCCCACCGACGTGTGGGTGCCCAGCAGCACCAATGTGCGCCCCCAGATCGGCACCCAGTATGCGACCGGCTATTTCCGCGACCTGCTGGATGGTGTGGTGGAGACCAGCCTGGAGGTGTACTACAAGGACTTCGACAACCTGATCGAATACGCCGAAGGGGCCGAACCCCAGAACAACGCCAACACCAACTACGACTCCCAGCTCG
>CAUJFM010000143.1 GCA_963169595.1 Bacteroidota bacterium
GTTGTCGATCACGCGCTGGTTGTCGCCTTGGGTGCGCAGGATGTAACCGCCACCGGCGATACCGTCACCACCCGCGTCAAGCACGCGCAGACGGTAGCAGCCGTCGGGCAGGCAGGCGGTCTGGGTCACGATGCCTTGCACAGGGAATCCGCCGCCGGTGAGGGCCACCACGTTGGAGCCCTGGGCGATGATCTCCCAGCTGGTCTGGCTGAAGTTGGCATCGGTCTCCACCTCCAGGGTGAGGCCGTTCTCCGTGCAGGCGGGGTTGGTGCTTCCGCAGGTGGTGGTCAGCGTGAAGCTTCCCGTCGAACCGCCAAACCCGGTCACGTAGATGTAGTACGTGGTACCGTTGGTGCCGGTCCAGTTGACCGAGCTCTGCACACCGCAGAAGTCATCGTTGCCCGTCACACAGGTGAAGGCACCGCAGCTGCCGGTGAAGACACCGATCTTGGTGTCATAGCTGCTGCCACAGAGGCTGGCGGTCATGGGGCCGTCCCAACCCTGAATGGTGTACCATACACCGGGGCCGCTCAGGTCCGTGCTGCAGAAGCCGGGGTTGCCCGTGTTGGTGCTGGCCACCGTGCTGCCCGTCACCACACTGTTGCAGCCGATGCTGATCGCATCCGCGCACAGGTCGTTGGCGGGCGGCGGCGTGAGCGTGGTGAAGCTGATGGGGCCGAACCACGGGCTCAGTCCGTTCGCATCACAGTCGGCGCGCACATAGGCCTGGTAGGTGGTGGTGCCGGTCAGGCCGCTGAGGTTGGTGGTGGCGGCCACCGTGTTCACCGTTGTGCCGGTGCCCAGGGCGAAGCCGTTCAGGCCGTACTCAACCACCCAGGCGGTCTCCGCGCAGCCAATGTTCCAGTTCAGCGTGGCGTCGGTCACCGTTACACCGGTCGCTGCCAGTCCGCTCGGTGCCGGGCAGGGCGGCGGCGGGGCGATGGTCACATCGTAGTCCTCCGTCTCACCCCATCCGTAATCGCCGCAGGGGGTGATGGTATTGCCGGCCGTTCCGTACGCATCACGCACACGCATGCGCTTCACGCCCGGGGTCGGGTCGCAGGGCAGGCTCAGCGTAAAGGTGCCGGTGCCGCCGCTGGCAATGGAGGCCGTGGTGAAGCCCACGCGCTCGCTCGGGGTCTCGAAAACACCGTTCTCGTTGAAGTCGATCCACACGGCCACGTTCTGTCCACCGAACGAGCCCACCGTCACTTGGATGGGGTAGCTCGTGCCGGCCTGCAGGGTGCCGGTGTGGTTCGGCAGGGTGTTGAAGAAGGTGTACGCGGGGTTCACCGGATCGGTGCCGGTGTTGTTGCTCAGCGTCGTACCGGCAATCACCACGTTGCTGATCAGGTCACCGTCAGTCTTGCCGTAGGTGTAGGTCGGTATGCACAGGCAGGCGATCGGATCGTTGTTCAGGTCGATCTGGATCGGTGTGCTGTTGCCCGTGGTGGGGCCCGTGGTGCAGGTCACTGCACAGTAGTACCAGCTCTGCACCAACTGGTTGGTGGTCAGCGTGGGGCTGCTGGTGCCCACCGGGGTCCAGGGACCGGCGTTCGACACCGTGCTCACATACCACTGGTAGCTGATGCCGATACCCGTGCTGGGGTCCGCCAGCGAGAGGGTGAAGTTGGCCTGCGGGCAGACCACGCTCTCCGTGCTGAGGGTGGCTCCCGGCGCAGGCGTGCCCGTGCACGGTGCGGTCAGGCTCCAAGCCAGGGTGAAGGTGCCTGCATTGGAGGCGTTGAAGTAGCCATCCTGCACCCAGTACACGCGCTGCGTGGTGCCCGTGGTGTTCGTCCAGTTGTTGATCTGGGTGTCCGAGTCGTCGTAGCAGGCGATGGTGGTGGTGCCGGGGCAGCTGCCACCGTAGCCCAGATAGTTCTCGCTGTCGTAGCCGTTCACCGTCTGGCCGATCTGCAACTGATAGCCGTTGGGCACATCGATGTAGAAGATGCGGTCGGGTGAGGTGTTCGACTGGCAGCTCCCCGGGTAGGTGGAGAGGTCGTCCGCCCAGCCCACCGTGGTGCTGCTGAAGGGGCTGGTCAGGAGGGCCAGGTTCTGGGCGCCGAGGCAGTTCTCGCTCAGCGGCGGGCAGGTGCCATCGTCCGTATAGGTGCCCAGGGTGCGGTTGCACAGCGGGTCGCTGGCATGCAGCAGACGCACCAGCACATCATCGCCCACCGTGAAGGGGCCGATGTTGGTGATGTCGAAGTCCACCAGGCCGGTGATCACCACCGGGGTGCCACCGTTCACCGTGTATTCGAGGTCGCAGACGCCACCGTCGCCGGTGAAGATCACCTCCACATCCAGGGAGAAGGTGTAGCTGGGGCAGTCGGTGGTCACCGTCACGGCGCCCTCGGGATCAATGCAGCCGGGGGTGCATTCCACCTCGAACTGCCAGGGCGATGCGGCCGGGTCACCATCCGCGCAGCTGCCCGCACCGATGCTCTCGATCTCCACGAACATGGAGCTCACGCCCACGGAAGTGGTCACCGAGAAGCCGGTGAGGTCGGGGAAGTTGCTGCCGGCGATCAGGTTGCCGGTGTTGTCGGTCCCGTCGTAGAAGCGGATCACATCACCCGGGGCCATGGCACCGCTGATGAAGCTTACCGTAACGGTCTCTCCCGGGGTGTCGGTGGTGAAGGTCCAGGTCTTCGAGTCGTTGTTCTTGTAGCAGTAGTTCACCGAGGTGGTGGTGCCGCAGACGATCTCGATCGGGCAGTTGCTGCTGTAAGATCCGAGCGCCACGTTGCACTGGGCGTCAGAACCGTGCAGCAGGGTCAGCGCCACTTCGTCCAGGGCGCTGAAAGGACCCACCGTGGTGACGCCGGTGCCGAGACCGGTCACATCCACCGCAGGGCCGCCGTTCACGCTGTAACGCACGCCGGCCGTGGCACCCGAGCCCAGGTCGCTGATGTTCACATCAATGCTGTACTGGCCATTGCCGCAGTCATCCACCGCCGTGGCCGTGGCCGCACCGGGGAAGCAGGGACAGATGATCTGGAACTCGTGCGTCATGCCAAAGGTTCCTTCTGCATCGGCCAGGATCAGGTAGGTACCTGCCGTGGGCACGGTGAAGTTCACGTTGGTGAGGCCACCGTAGATGTCATCGATGCAGGTCCAGCCCGTTGCATCGCAGGGGCCGGAAGCGCTCTTCCAGAAATAGTCCACGTAGCCGTTGCCGTTGGTCACCTGCAGGGTGTAGGTGCCGGCCACCGGGGCCACGAACTGGTACACTTTCTCGGGGCCAGCGGTGGTGTAACCGCAGCTGCCCGGGCTCCACACACCGGCCACCGGAGCGAACACGGCCGTCTCCAGCGTGTTGCAGGCCAGCACGGTCGCGGTGGCGCAGTTCGGAGGTTCGGCCAGGGTGGTGAACAGCTGGCCGCTGCTGTTGGGGCTGAAGTCACCCGCGCCGCAGTCCTGACGGACGAAATAGCGGTATTGCGTGGTGGGGCTCAGGCTGCCGATCAGCTGGGGGCTGGTGGCATTGAGGATCACCGTGCCGCCCGGGCCGGGGTTGGCATCCGTGCCGGGGGTGGTGAAGGTGGCCGCAGGGCCATATTCCACAATGAAGGTGCCGCTGCCGCCATTGCTGGTCCAGTTGGCTTCGGCGCTGGTGGCCGTGATGGCGGTGGCCGCAGCCGAGGTTGGCGGGGGGCAGGTGGGCGCCGGAGAGCAGCTCACCACGGCGTTCCAGCCGTCATACTGCACCGATCCGTCCGAGGTGAAGGTCACCGTGAGGCAACCGCTCGGGTTCAGGGCCGTGATCACCGGCGTGGTGCCGGTCGGTACCGCGATGGCCGTGCCCGACACGGTGTTGGCATCATACACGTTCAGGTAATCGCAGCAGCTTTCCAGGTTCACCGAGAGGAAGGTCAGCGTCACCACATCGCCCACGTTGTCCGGGCAGATGGTGATGGTGCGGTTCTCGCTGGTGCCGTACTGGCCGGCCGCTCCACCGCTGTCGTAGAAGTTGTCACCGCAACCCGGGGGCGTGGTGATGTTCGTCAGCATGTTGATGCTGTGGATGCCGCCGCAATCCTGGCGAACGGCGATGCTGTAAGGCGTGCTGCCGCTCAGACCCGAAAGGGTGAAGGGCGAGGTGGCCGTGGTGCTGGCAATGGTGCCACCCGCTCCGGCGCTGGAGCCCGTGCCCGGGGTGAAGCCCGGTGCGCCATACTCCACAATATAGGTTCCCGTGCAGCCAGCGCAGGTCCAGGACACGTTCACCGTGCTGGCGTTCGTCGCGTTGGCGGTAAGGCCCATCACACTGGGACAGGCCGGGGGGGTGCAGCTGGAAGCGAAGGCATACACCTCTGAGGGGGCCGTGCCCGTACCCGCAGGCTTGGTGAACAGGGTGACACCGAAGGGATCGATCAGCTCAAAGCCCACTTCTCCGGGGAAGCTGCCGCCATTGTTCCAGTACAGGTTCAGCGCGCTGGCATCAGGCACGTTCACCAGCGCATCCTCCGGGCCGGTGCCTGAGGCGAGGCCCACCGTGGCGATGGGCGTGGTCCCCTGGCGCAGCTGCACGGTGGCACCGTTCCAGCCATCGCCATAGGAGTCGGTCATGCGTACCGTGTAGTTGCAGCAGGCCACTTCGCTCACCTGTACAGGGTTGCTCGCGGTGGTGTTGCCGGTGCAGGTCACGTTGCAACGGAAATAGTTGCTGCCGGCGATGGTGCTCGAATAGGACCAGCTGGTCGCGCCGCTGATATCGGTCCATGGCTCAGCACCCGTGGGGGAGCTCTGCCACTGGTAGCTGATACCGCTGCCCAGGGTCACGTTCTGAAGGCTCAGGGCAAAGGCGGTGCCCGTGCATCCCGAGGTCACCGAGGCAATGGTGTTGCCGGGGGCGGGAGCGCCGGTGCACGGGAGCTGGGCTGCAATGGTGATGCAGAAGTCCTCCGTGGTGCCGCTGCCGAAGCCGGTGTTGCAGCCGTCGCCCGCGCCGTTCGTGTTGCCCGATCCGCGGCTGCGCACGCGCATGCGGATGGTGCCTTCGTAGGCCGTGGGCGGCACAGTGATGTTCACACTGCCCGTGGTGGCGTTGGTGTACACCTGGGACCATTCGTCCGCAGAGAAGGTGAGGTCGTTGTTCCAGTCGAACCAAACGGAAACGATGGAGTTGCTGGCATCATTGATACCCACCGTCAGCGGATAGGTCATGTTCTTCTCCAGGGTCGTGGTCGCGGTCTTCAGCACCACGTTCGTGGGGCAGCCGGTGGTGGTGCTGCTCAACGTGTTGATCGACACCGATCCAATGCACGAGTAGCTGCCGTAGCTGTTGGCCGCGCAGGTGGCGCCGCAGAAACAGACGTCGGTGTTGGTGACCACTTGCACCGGGGTGGACCCCACTGCGGCACCCCCATCACACGACACCAAGCACCGGTAGTACCAGGTCTGGCCAGCGCTTTGTGTGATCGATTGGTTGAGCTGGGTGCCCAGGTTCTCCGGGCTGGTGAAAGCCAGGTCAGCGGAACGCTGCCATTGGTAGGTCATACCAATTCCAGAGAGGTTGCTGCCATCGATGGTCAGGTCCACGTTCGTCCCTGGACAGGGCAGCGTGTTGCTGGCCACCGTGTTGCCGGGGACGGGGGTGCCCGCACAGGCGGTGTTCGGCGCCATCACGAACTGCACCTGCGCACGCGTGGTGGTGCTGGAGTAGTTCGCCGCGGGCGGAGAGGCCGGGTCGGGGTTCGTGCCATCACTGTAGTACAGGATGCCACGGTTCGTTACCGCCGTGGAGGTGAACGAGAGCCAGTTCGCCGTGCAGGAATAGCCGGATACGTTCTCGTCAATGGCCACCAGCAGGTTGCTGCTGCCATCCCAGATGTACGGGGTGGTCAGGGTGAACTCCACCCAGGTGCCGGCCGTTGGCGTGAAGCCGCCGGAGTAGACCTGCGTCAGGGATCCCACAGGCACCCAGGAGCTCGTAGTGGCGAGCGCCGAAAGGGCCGTGTTCCCCAGGTAGATCGTCCAGTTGTTCCAGTTGGTGGTGGTGGTGCCACCAGAGACATAGTTGAACCGCAGCTTGGAAATGATCTGCGGACCGGAGGCACCTGCCGCGTTCAGTTCAGCGGCCGTGTAGATCTGTTGGCTGTAGTTGTATACATAACAGCTGTAGATCGGGAAGTAGGAGTTGGTGGTCGTTCCGGTACCGATCTGGTACGTGGTCTGCGCGGAAGCCACCAACGCGAAGAGCAGAAGCAGGGAGCTGAGCAGGCTCCTGGCACTTCGACACGTTCGCCTCAACAAGCCGGAGCATGAGGATGGGGTCATCGTTTCTGGTTTTGGTTAAGGGAAGGGTAAAAGACACGGTCTCTACAGGCTCCGCCGCATGCACGGCAACGCCTCTTGGGAGCAGGTTCAGCACCGCAGCAGCGGGCGGGTGGTAACGAGGAACGGTGTGGGCCGCTCAAGGTGCGGTCCGGGTCGGGGGAGGGGTAAGGTGTATTCCTGGTCGTTGGTTTTGGTTAAGGCAATAGTACCGATCCATTTCGAATGTGTGCAAGTGGATTAAACTTATCAACAAGGGGCAACCCGTTTACCCACATGCGTACCGCGCCGCTCAGGTCACCGCACCCGAAGGGACGAAAGTTGCGCATGGGCAGCGCGCAGGCCTTGATACACGTGGTGTTCGTGCCGTGGTGCACCGGATCGCCCGGCGCGGCCATCCACGCCACAAGGCCCGCCCGCCCCCACCGATCGCCTAGGCTAGGCTTCCAAGGTCGATCACAAAGCGGTAACGCACATCCTGCTTGATCATCCGCTCCCAGGCCTCATTGATCTGGTCCATGCGGATCATCTCGATCTCCGGCTGCACGCCGTGTGCCGCGCAGAAGTCCAGCATCTCCTGGGTCTCGCGGATGCCGCCGATGGACGAGCCCGACAGGCTCCGCCGGTTGGCCACCACGCTGAAGGCGTTCACCAGCATGGGCTTTTCAGGCAGGCCCACCAGCACTAGCGAACCATCCAGCTTCAGCAGGCCCAGGTAGGCGTTCACATCATGCTCGGCGGAAACCGCATCGATGATCAGGTCCAGCGAACGCGCGCGCTGCTTCATGGCCTCGGGGTCCGTGGAGACCACCACCTCGTGCGCGCCCAGCTTCAGCGCATCGGCCACCTTGCGGGGCGAGGTGGTGAAGAGCACCACGTGCGCACCGAAGGCCCGCGCGAACTTCACGGCCATGTGCCCCAGGCCGCCCAGGCCCACCACGCCCACGCGCATGCCGGGCCCGGCCTTCCAGTGCCGCAGCGGCGAATAGGTGGTGATGCCCGCGCACAGCAGCGGGGCCGCAGCGGCCAGGTCCAGCTGGTCGGGAATGCGCACCACGAAGTCCTGGTCCACCACCACGTGGGTGGAGTAGCCGCCCAGGGTGTGGCCGCCCAGGTGCCGGTCCGCGCTGTTGTAGGTGTACACCGCCCCGCTCAGGCAGAACTGCTCCAACCCGGCCTCGCAGCTGCTGCACGTGCGGCACGAGTCCACCATGCAGCCCACGCCCACACGGTCGCCCACCGCATGCCGCGTTACGGCGCTACCCACGCGCTTCACCCGCCCCACGATCTCGTGGCCGGGCACACAGGGGTACTTGGCCGGTCCCCATTCGCTGCGGGCCGTGTGGACGTCCGAATGGCACACGCCGCAATACAGGATGTCGATCTCCACATCGGTGGGGCCGGGCTCGCGGCGCGCAATGGTGGCGGGCACCAATGGGGAGCTGGCACTGTGGGCGGCATAGGCTTTGGCGGCGGTGGTGTTCATGCTGCAAAGGAACGCACGTGGGCGTGTTGGGCTGTGCGGGATCACGCACGTCCGGGATCGCTGCGTCCGGTGTATGGAGGCGGGAATGCAGGTTATGATGGATGTCATGTGGTCATCATGTTAGTGAACACTAACTTTGTCGGTGTTCCGCATGTCTGTTCGCCACCATGCCTCCGATCAACCTGCTGGCAGCCGAGCACCAGCTTTCGCAACACAGCTTGTAGGCACGCGGGCTGTGCCGCCCTCGGCCCCCAGTTCACGAACCGCTCGCCATGGACATTAAGCCCCGCCAACTGGAGATCATCGAGGCCGCCGGTCTATTGATGACGGATGAGGGGGTTTCCGCCCTTACCACCAAGCGCCTTGCCGAACGCATGCAGTTCACCGAGGCGGCGCTCTACCGCCATTTCAAGAGCAAGGAGGAGATCCTGTCCACCATGCTGGTCCTGGTGGCCGCCTTGATGGAGGATCGGCTTTCCACGTTGGACCGCGAGGTGGAAGATCCCGTGCAGCGGATGAAGGCCATGTTCGAGGGGCACCTGCGGTTCTTCGCGGCCAACCCGCACTACCTCATGGCCATCTTCGCCACGGGACTGCTCACCCGATCGGCCGGCATCGAACAAGGCATCACCGCGCTGATGGAGGTGAAGCGGCGCCATCTGGTGGCCACGGTGAAGCAGGGTCAGCTTCAGGGTGTCTTCAAGGACCTCTTCCCTGCGGATGTGCTCGCCACCATTGCCATGGGTGCCTTCCGGCTCCAGATGCTCCGCTGGCATCTCAGCGGGCGCACGTTCGACCTGGTGAAGAAGGGTCGGCCCACCGTGCATGCCGTGGTGGAATTGATGCGCAAGTGAACAGGCCATGAACACGCGACCCATCCTCACAAAGGTCCTCGCTGCAGTGCTCCTGGCGTTCGGCCTGCTCACCCTGTTCCTGAGCAGTTCGGTGCTGCTGGATCTCTTTGGCATCCGCGAACGCGAGTCGCCCTACGTGCCCGAAGTTGTCTGGGCCAACCTCTTTGCGTCGCTGCTGTACCTTGTTTCAGCCGCAGGAGCGCTATTGAAGCGTACCTGGGCACCACGCCCCTTATCCGTTGCGGTAGCCGTTCTGCTGCTTGGCGCGGTATTCCTTGTCCTTCACATCAACGATGGCGAGGCTTACCGCACCGCCACCATCGGCGCGCTCGCCTTCCGTACACTGCTCACGTTCGCCTTCTTCTTCGCCCTGCGATGGACCACCGTTCATACAGTGCCCAACACCGAACCCTAACCACCATGAACAGGATCTACTTGCCCCTTGCCTTGTTCGCCGCTGCAGCCCTGATCGCCAGTTGCGGCCACCATACCCAAGGCGAAGCCGCGTACGACGCACATACTGAGGATGCGCATAGCCACCCCACCGCTGAGGACACTTCGGTATCGGCCACCGAGGCCCTGCCCGCGGTGACCTTGGACAACGGCCGGCGCTGGAAGGCCAACCCCGAGACCACCACCGGCATCGCCAACATGGCGGCCATCCTCGGCGCCTATGACGCGGCCAGCGGCGACCCCAAGGCCCTGAAAGCATCGCTGGAGCAGGAGTTCGGGCTCATCTTCGAGCGTTGCACCATGACCGGCGAGGCGCACGAGCAGTTGCACAACTACCTGCTGCCCATCCACCACCAGTTGCGCGACTTTGAGGCCACCGAAACGCAGCGCGAGACCTTGGGCGAACACCTGGCGGCGTACGACAACTACTTCGAGTGATGCACACCGCCATGTCCATACGATCCATGCTGGGCCTGGCGATGATGGTGGGGTCGTTGCTGGCTGCCGCGCAGCCAACGGCGCCGGTGCGTACCCTCCAGGAATGCATCGACCTTGCACTGGCCCACGACCATCGGGCACGCGCGGCCGACATCGACCTGCGCATGGCCGAGGTACGCGTGGACGAGCAACAGGCCAGCCTCATCCCCAAAGTGCGTGGTGTGGCCGATATGCGCCACTACACCGACCTGCCCTATCAGCTGCTGCCCGCCTCCTTCTTCGGGGGGGCGGAAGGGGTGTACCGCGAGATCCAGTTCGGTACCCCGGACAACATCGCCCTCAACGTGCAGGCCCAGGTGCCTTTGGTGGACGTGGCCAGCTGGGAGGGCGTCCATGTGGCCCGCGAGGCCGAACGTTTGGCCGGCATCCAGCGGGAACGCAGCCGAGAGGAGGTGGTGCTGGAGCTGAGCAACGCCTACTACAATGCCCAGGTGCTGCAAGCGCGCCGTACCTTCCTGGACAGCAACCTACTGAACACCGAGGCGATGCTGCGCAATGTGGAACTGCTCCACGCGCAACTGCTCGTGCGGGGCACTGATGTGGACCGCCTGCGTCTGCAACGCGACCAACTGCGCACCCAGCGTGAGCGCGCTTCGGCCCAGCTTGAACAGGTGCTCGACCTGCTGCGCATGATGATGGGCCTGCCGCCCGATGCCCCGCTGGCCACCGAACCAGTATCCGCCACCGGGAATGCTGCTCCGGCAACGCCGAGGTCGACCGCGGGCCTTCGGCACGCCGAACAAAGCATGCGGCTGCGGCAGTCGGAGATCCGCCTGTTGAAACGGTCGCGGCTACCTTCCCTCCAAGGGTATGGCTTGTATGGCAACACCGGTTTCGGTCCGATCGGCAGCGAAGGCCGGTACGACCTCTACCCGGTGAGCTACTTCGGCGCCACATTGCAGGTGCCGCTCTTCAATGGCACGGTGATCACCCGCAAGGTGATGCAGAAGGAACTGGAGCTGGAACGTGCCGGTCTGCTGCGCGATGCGGTGGCCGACCGCGAAGGCCTGGAACAACGCCGGGCAGCGCGCGAGGAAGCCCTTGCCCTGCGCACCATCACCGATGCGGAGGCACAGCTGGCCTTGGCCGATCGCATCCGGCGCAGCACCCTGCTCCAACATGCCGAGGGGTTGGCCACCCTCACCGATCTGGTGCTTGCCGACCAAGCCGTGCGCGAGGGCCAGCAACTGTACATCGACGCCTTGGTGCAATTGCGCAAGGCCCAATTGGAACTGTCGCGCCTCAACGGCATGCTGCTGAACGAACGCCCATGAAACGCTGGATGCTTTGGATCGGGTTGGCCGCCTTGCTGGCGCTCACCGTGGTGAAACTGGCCATGAACAAGCGGACGGTGACCGAACGTGTGTACAGGCACGACAAGCACGCTCCCATACACGTGACCGTGGAAGCCACTCGGCCAGGTGGCGCGGGCCAGGGCCCGCGCTTTGGCGGCACCGTTGTGCCGCTGCGCGAGGGCCGCGTAATGGCCGAGGTACCCGGCCGTGTGCTTCGACTGGGCGTCCGCGAGGGTCAGCAGGTGCGCAAGGGTGACCTGATCGTACAGCTCGACGGCGACCTGCTGCGCCTGCAACAGGAAGCCGCCCAAGTGCAGGTGGCGGCGTTGGAGAAGGACGAGGTGCGATATCGCACGCTCGCTGCCGCCGACGCGGTGCAGGGCATCCAGTTGGAAAAGACCGAACAGGCCCTGCGAACGGCACGCATCCAGCTGGCCAACGTCACCGAGCAGCTCGGACGCACCAGCATCCGCGCGCCCTTCGATGGCGAGGTGACCCAACTGTTGGTGGAGGAGGGTTCGGTGGTGGCGCCGTCCATGCCCGTGGCCGCGCTCAGTGACCCCCGCGAACTGGAGGTGCTGCTCCAGGTCAACGAGAAGGATGTCGCCCAGTTCCAGCATGGGCAGACCGTGCAGGTGACCATGGGCGATCGGTCCACACCCCTCACCGGCACGGTACACAGCATCGGTCGGCGAGGCGATGTGGCGAACCGGTTCCCCGTGCGTATCGCGCTGTCGGCCGACACCCGCATCGTGGCCGGGTTGTCCGCCACGGTGGTGCTGCCCACCTCCACCACAGCCGATCAGGTGACCATTCCGGCCCGTGCCCTATTGGGCTCCACCATCGCACCAGAGGTGTATGTGGTGCGCGACAGTGTGGCCCGCCGCATGCCCATCGCGGTGGCCACCGCTGGCGATGGGCGGATGATCGTGCAGCAGGGCCTCAAGGCCGGCGACCTGGTGGTGACCAGCGGTGCCGTGAGCCTGCATGATGGCGCCCGTGTGACCTACCGATGAACAACGCGCATCCAGCAAGGCCATGAACCTTACCCGCATCGCCATCGAGCGCCCGTCGCTCATCATCGTCCTCTTCGGTGTGCTCTTCCTGGGTGGCATTGTGGCCTACAAGGGGCTGGGCGTGGAGATGATGCCCGACTTCAGCCAGCCCGTCATCACCATCCGCACCATGTACCCGGGGGCCGCGCCCGAGGAGGTGGCCAACAGCGTGACCCGGCCCGTGGAGGATGCCTTGAGCGCCTTGGAAATGGTGGACTTCATCAGCAGCCGTTCCCTGGCCAATGCCTCCATCGTCATCGTAAACTTCAAGTACGGCGCCGACCTGGACCTGGCGATGCAAGATGCCCAACGCCGCATCGATAACATCCGGCAGGACCTGCCCGAAGGACTGCAGCCCCCGGTGATGTCCAAGGTCTCCCCGAACGACCTGCCCATCATGAGCCTCAGTGTGCTCAGCGACCGCCACGCGCCGGAATTCCACCAGCACCTGGTGGACCACTTGCTGCCACGCATCCAGCAGCTGAAGGGTGTGGCGGAGATCACCCTGCTGGGCGGCGAACGACGCGAGGTACAGGTGAAAGTGGACCAGGAGCGTCTGCTGCAGCACAAGGTGGCCTTGCCGCAGGTGAGCGAGGCCATCCTCCGTGCGGGCCGTGAAGTGCCGGCAGGTCCTGTGCGCACCACCGATGGACAACTCACCGTGAAGCTTGCCGGCAAACTGCATAGCGTGCAGGACGTGGAGGAGGTGGTGGTGGCCATGCCTGCGCCGGGCTCCGTGGTACGCGTGAAGGACGTGGCCATGGTGGTGGATGGCGTGGCCGACCCCACCTCGGTGAGCCGCTACAATGCCCGCGAAGGCATCGGCCTGCTGATCAAGAAGCAGGGCGATGCGAACGCCGTGGACATGAGCGCCGCCGTGCGGGCGGAACTGGCCCGGATCGAAGCGGAGGAAGCCGCCTTCGGCACGCGCTTCATCATCGCATCGGACAGCACCGACACCACCCTGGAGGCCGTGAACGCCGTGCTCTTCGACCTGGGCCTGGCCATCGTGCTCGTCAGCATCGTCATGCTCCTGTTCCTGCGCAGCCTGCGCAACTCGCTCATCGTCCTGGTCGCGATCCCCGCCTCGCTCGTCAGCGCCTTCGTGGCCATGGGCCTCCTGGGCTACACGCTCAACCTGATGACGCTCCTGGCCATGTCGCTCATCATCGGCATCCTGGTGGACGACAGCATCGTGATCCTGGAGAACATCCAGCGCTATCTCGACAAGGGGGTGGACAAGCGCCAGGCCGCGCTCACCGGCCGTGCGGAGATCGGCTTCTCGGCCCTGTCGATCACGCTCGTTGATGTCGTCGTGTTCCTGCCCATCATCTTCGTGCAGGT
>CAUJFM010000144.1 GCA_963169595.1 Bacteroidota bacterium
CCTGGCCCCGACTGGAAACCGCCAGCAGGGCCATCACCGGTCCGAGCATCACGCGCTGCATAGAACGAAGTTCACATGCGGGGTCCGCGATCAGCTGACGTCGGTCAGCACGGACAAGGACCTGCGAGGCGCCGTATCAGATCGACCTCTCCTCCTTGAACACCACGCGCTCCATGCCGGTCATCGGATCCTTCTCCACCTTCGGCTTGGTGAACACCTGGTGTGCGAGATAGAGCGCCACACCACCGATGGACACGCTCAGGATCCGCCCGGTCAAGGTCCACAGATCCCCGCCATCCTTCACCAGTTCGCTCAGGTCGTTCAACAGGCCGAAGGCCCCCGCCACGTTGCCCCAGCCGACCCATTCGAAGACCTGCCCCTGCCAGCGGTACAGGCTATACCCCATCAACAAGGAGGCGATGGGGACAAGGCTCAGATACGCCGTGGCCTGATCAGGGCCGATGGACCCGCTCAACAGAGGGCGTGCCAGGCGCAGCACCGCGGATGCCGCGATCAAGCCCAGCAGGGTGAGGTGCAGGGTGCGGAAGCGCTCACGGGCCATCAACGAGGGCATGTACCGCACCACCTCGGCCACCTTCTTCGGCTTGGCCTCGGGGAACTGCAGTAACAGATTGTCGAACACCTGCTGCTTGGGGATGCCGAACGACAGCAGCTCTTCCGCCTTGATCTTTATCGCCTTGTTGCCCATGGCATTACGAAGATCGCTGGACAGGACGTCCCGCAGGTGCCGGTCGGCACGCGCGGTTGCCGCTCATCCCAAGCGGTCCTCGTCCACCCTCGCTCAGGGCGCGCTCACTGCAACACCAGGCGCTCCCAATGCGGCACGCCATCCACGAACACGCCCACATGGTACACACCAGGCGCGGCACCGGGCAGTGCCACATGGATGCGGCGTTCCTGCTGCACGCGTTGTTCGGACACGATGCGACCGGCGGCATCCAGCACGCGCACCTGCACCAGGCCCGCAGCGCGGTCCAAGGTGATGGTGATGCCTTCCTCCGCACGCGTCGGGTTGGGCCAGAGGCGCATATCATTCGTGGACAGCGGCTCCATGCCCACCGTGCCGGTGATGGTGGTGTCGATGTTCACCACGATGCCAAAGGACGGGCCCCAGGCATCGTTGATGTCCTTCGCGCGAAGCCATAGCACGTGCACCCCGGCCGTCACCGGCACGGGGATGCCACCGCCGCGCAGGGCCTCCAGCGCCGCGTTGAAGTTGTTGTCCGAGGCGAG
This sequence comes from Bacteroidota bacterium, assembly GCA_963169595.1. Taxonomy (GTDB): domain Bacteria; phylum Bacteroidota; class Bacteroidia; order Flavobacteriales_F; family PHOS-HE28; genus PHOS-HE28. The sequence goes on from CAUJFM010000144.1 coordinate 1,255, forward strand.
CATCGGCGTGCCGTTGCCGGGGCCCGGATCATCGTTCACGTAGTACTCCGCCGCGGCCACCTGGATCTCCGGGAAGGTGACCGTTCCGCCCATCACCTCCACCACCACCCGGAAGGGCAGGCTCCACGCACCGTTCACATCCTTGGAGCGGACGTGCAGCACATGCGCACCTTCGGCAGGGAGCACGGTGGTCTCGAGGGCGATGGCCTCCAGCGCACTGTTGAAGTCCCCATCAAAGGCCAGCATCGGTGTGCCGCTGCCCTCGCCGGGGTCGCTGTCCCAGAAGAACTCGGCCTGGGTCACCTCGATGCTCGGCACGTCCACAGCGGAAGGGCCGATCTCCACCACCGTGGTGAAGGTGGGCCCCCAGTTGTTCTGCTGGTCCTTCACGCGGATGCCCAGGATGTGCACGCCTGCCGGAGGCAGTGTGGTGGTCTGGAGCAGCAGCGATTCCAGGGCCGCGTTGAACGCGCCATCGGCCGCGCTCATCGGCAGCGCGTTGCCCGCACCGGGATCGGTGTCCCAGAAGTACTCGGCGTTGTCCACGCGCTGGGCCGTGGCCGTGCCGAGGCACAGCACCCAGAGCGCGGCAAGCAGGTTGCGTGTGTTCATGGTCGTGGCCGTTGGGGATCAACGATCGAAGGCCACGGCACGCACACGCAGGGTGCTGCCCTGACGTACGTTGAAGGGATGTCCGGCCATGTACACCCGCGCGGCACCGGTGTGCAGCGGGTGGAAGTTGGTGAGCGTGTAGCTGGCCCCATAGGCTCCGGCATCACCGATGGTGAGGTCCAGATCGTAGAAGGGTGCAGCGGGGTTGCCACCATTGATCGCCCCGGGTGCATTGGCGAAGGTGCCATCGGCGTTCAGGGTGATGGGCTGATTGATGGTGTTGTTGCCCTCGAACGTGAACCCCGTGCTGATGGGGATGCTCATGCCGGAGGCCACATGGTTGAAGTACACGTTGATCTGGCCGTTGTTGCCGCTGTCGCGGTTGATCCCGCGGCTCGTTCCGTTCCACGTGCGTGTAATGGCGTTGTTCATCACCTCCCAAATGGACCCCGAACCGGTGTTCGCCAGGCTGATCCCGTAGGTGGTGGAGTTGCCAGTGTACGCCGTGATGGTGTTGTTCCAGATCAGGTTCTGCACGCCGCTCGTGTTCCCGGCGTACACCTCGATACCCATCCAACCGTGCTGCACGTAGTTGTTGCGGATGTGGATCACCTGGTGCTGGGAGTTCACGAAAATGCCCTCATAGCTCAAACTGCTCTTCACCTTGTTGCCCACGATCGCGCAGGTATCGAGCGGAAAGCCACCCACGTTGGGGGTCACACTGATGCCTTCATCGCTGATGTTGCTGCCGTCGATGTCGTTGCCGATCACGTTGCCGTAGAACAGGCCCACCGTGCCGTTCTGCAGCGTGCAGCCCACCACGTCCACATCGAAGTACTGGCTGGCCAGCTGCACGCCGCCGTTCACGAAGTAGCTGTCGATCACCCGCACACGGGTGCCCCGCACCGCACTGGTGCCCGAGGCCGCCTGGATGCCACCGGCCGTATTGCGCATGCCGATGAGGGTGACCTGACGACCCGTGGCGGGCACGATGCTGTAGTTGCCCTGCACCACGAAGAAACCGTTGTCCGCATAGCTCAGGAACTGCAGGCTCTTGTCCACGGTGATGTTCTCGATCCAGGGGATGTCGCCCGCGCGGTTCTTCACCAGGATGCGGTCGCCGTCCACCGCGGCGGCCACGGCACTGGCGATGTTGGGATAGGTGGGCGCGGAGCCGAACTCCTCCACGATACGGTCCACGGCGAAGGTGCTGAGGGTGGCACCGCCGAACAACAGGGCAGCAAGCAGTCTCATGAGGGGGGTGTGATGCATGAGCGACGAAAGTAGCCGTTCAGCACAATGGGCCATGCCGACCGCTCACCGCTCGTCCCGCTGGTCGGCCAGCAGCCGCTGCATGGCGGCATCGATGCGGCGGAAGCGCACCTCGCGGCCGGCCACCACGGGCCGCACCACCAACGGGCTCTCCCCCACCGCCGGATCGCGCAGGAAGCCCACCACCTTCTCGTTGGCGCCGTTCACCTCCAGGCCGATGCATACCGCCAGGCTCCGCTCGGGATCACGTCCCATGCGGCGCCCCAGGGCGATCACGAAGTACACCTGTCCACCCGGACCGCGGAACCGATGCGCTTCACACACCGGACCGACCGTGCTCCCGGACCCATCCCCTTCATGCAACCGCGGGAAGAGCCCGGCACCCAGCCAGGCGCCCACCGCATCGTTCAGCATCTCGATCTCCAACGGGGGCATGCGCCGCTCCAGGAAGAGCTCCTTCATGGGCAGCACGGACCCGCTGGTGCGGTCATGATCGAAGCGCTGGAAGAAGAGGCCCTGCACCCCCAGGTGCTGCGGCAGCAGGTTGGTGATGCGCAGCGCGAGCATCTCCGGCGTGGAGCTCCACCGCTCGAGCAGTTCCAGCATCCGGTCGCTGTGGAAGCGGCTTGCGGCGAGGAAGGCGCGCAAGTCCTCCACCACAGGCGCGGATGGCAGCAGCAGCGCACCACCGAAGTAGCTGGCCTTGCTGTTGTTGAGCAGGTGATCGAAACTGGTGGCCCGGGGCCAGGGGGTCATCAGCGCACGCTGGCCCGTGAGCCCGAGGAAGGCATACCCAAGCTCCTTGGCGTACAGGAAGGCCTTCTGGTTATCGGCCAGCCGCGCGTTGATCAGCAGCTTGCGCCGTTCGGGAATGAAGACACTGCGGATGTGCACCAGTTCCGGATAGGCCTCCAGTCCGGTCTCCTCCACCACATAGCCGAACTCGTCGATGAGGAGGTCGCGGAGCCGACTGCCCGCAAGGGGCTCACGCTCCCCGATGCCATGCACCGCGCGGAAACGGCGCGCCTCCTCCTCCAGGTCCACGAAGTGGTTCGCATGCAGTTCCTGGTAGGACCGCAGCGCCGCGAAGTAGAAGTGCTCCTGCGAGAGGTTGTAGTTGGCCGCGATGCGCACCAGTGTGCTGATGAAGGCCGAGACCTTGGCGGGCGCATTGGCGATGAGCTCCACCAACTTGCCCCGGTCGATGCCGAAGAGGTCGAGCGGCACATCCTTCAGGATGCCCCCTTCCAGCAGCTCGCCCACCGGGGCCAGGTGCTTGTCCAGCTTCAGGCTCACCAGCTGGTCGAAGGTGGTGCCCAACGCACCGGCCAGCGCCGCGAGCTTCTCGGCCTTGGGGTACTTGCGGCCCTTCTCGATCTCGTTCAGGTAGCTCACGGAAAGACCCGTCCGCTGACCCAGCTCGGCCAACGAAAGCCCTTTCGCCTGCCGCGCGCGTCGCAGCTTCAGGCCCAGGATCAGCCGGATGTCCTCCTCCTTCAGTTCCACGTCCGAAAAGTAGCGGGTTCCCCACAGCATGCCCCGTTGCAGGCAGCCAGACGCTTCACGACCGTTGCGCGGCGAACGCGGCTTCCAGCACCTTCCGGGCATGCGCGCGGCCGATGGCGCGGATGCGCTCCGCCCGGTGCAGGTCCAGGATCCCGAAGGCGGCCAGCTCGGGGGGCTCGATGTAGAGGCGGCAGCCCTCGGACGAACGCGCCACCACCTCGCGGAAGCTCAAGTGCACCGTGCGGTCGATGGTCTCCCGGAAGTTGAGCCGGCCGTTCAATGGGGCCAGCGGGTTCACATACACTGCGATGACTTCGGAGCGCTGGTCGTTGAAGGGCTCGATGGGCAGGTTGTTGCTGAGACCACCATCCACATAACGCCCCTGCCCGATGGCCACGGGCGGGAACAGCACGGGCACCGCGCTGGCCGCCAGCAGGGCCGGCACCAGCTCCCCTTCCCGCAACAGGCACTGCCGGCCGGTGGCCAGGTCGGTGATGCTCACGAAGAAGGGCATGGGCAGCTGCTCAATGCGTTGCACGGGCAGGGTGGCCTCGAGGAAGGACCGGATGCGGTTCTGCGTGAGGCGGTCACCGCGCAGGATGCGCCAGCGGCTGAAGATGCCGGGCACCTTGCGCCGCATCAGGTCCACCACCTCACCGGGTGCCAGCCCGGCCGCGATGTAGGCCCCCACCAAAGCGCCCGCACTGGTGGCGCTGATCGCGCCCGGCACGATGCCGAACTCGGCGCAGGCCTCCAGCACACCCAGGTGCGCGAAGCCGCGCGCGCCTCCCCCGGAGAGCACAAATGGGGCCTCCTGGCTGTTGGAGCGCTGTCGTGGTTCCATCGGCGGTGTTGGTCCAAAGGTACCCGGTCGGCGACCCGCACCAGCCTCTGTTCTGAATTATTGACAGAACTTAACTGTTGCATTTTGCAACTTTATATACCTTTGCATCGTTGTTCTCAGCAACCATTGACATGACCCCATCAACCGAGGAACTCGCCCGCACGCTCCCCACCCTGTTCCGCAGCGTGTTCAGGCTGCTGGCCGTTGAACTGGACAAGAGCGATATGGGGGTGCGTTTGCCGCAGTTCGGCGTACTGGACTTCCTGCTCTCCAACAGCCAGGCCGTGCAGACCGACCTGGCCAACCACTTCGCCAAGGACAAGAGCGTGATGCTCCGCCAATTGGACGAAATGGAGCAGGCCGGTTGGATCGAACGGCAGATGGACCCCAACGACCGCCGGCGCAAGAACCTGGTGGTGACGAAGAAGGGCCTGGAGGTGCACAAGAAGATCGCCAAGCTCCGGAGCAAGGTTTTCGCGCAAGTGCTGGAAGGCGTGAGCGAGAAGGAAGTGGCCGCCTGCCTGAAGGTCCTGAACACCATGAACGAGAACGCCAACAGCGGCGACACGAAATGAAACGCCTTCTTCCCCTGGCCGCCCTGCTGGCCATCACCCACGCCAACGCCCAACAGGCCTTCACCCTGCGCCAGGCCATCGACCACGCGCGGGCGCACAGCCCCGCCCTGGCCATCGCCGCCAACGAGCAGCAGCGCGCCGATGCACAGGCCCAGGAGGCCGTGAGCGGCTACCTGCCCCAGATCAACGGCACCGGGCAATTGGATGACAACCTGAAGCGACAGACCACCATCCTGCCCGCCGGCATCTTCAGCGACCAGCCCCTGCCCGTGCAGTTCGGCACCCAGTTCATCACCACGCTCAACGTGCAGGTGGAGCAGACCCTGGTCGACGTGGCGCAGCTCAACGGCATCCAGGCCAACCGGCCCAACCTGGCCATGGCCTCCATCCGGCTCGCCCAGGCCGAGGAGCAGGTGGTGTACGAGGTGGCGCGCGCCTACGCACAGGCGCAGACCCACCGCGAACAGGTGCGCCTGTTGCAGGAGAACCTCGCCCAGTACGAGCAGCTCGTGCCCATCCTGCAGCTCCGGCTGGCCAAGGGCGTGGTGCAGCAGCTGGAGCTGGACCGCGTGGAGCTCACCCGCCGCAACCTCACCAGCCAGCTGCGCGTGGCACAGGCCAACTTCGATGTGGCCGTGGACCAGCTGAAGCGCGCCATGGGCATGCCCCTGAACGAGGAGCTCGCCCTGGCCGATGAGCCCCGCACCACCGCCGATGCCCCCAGCGTCACGGATACGCCGTTCACGCTGGACAAGGTGCTCGGCCACCAGCTGAACGCGCAGACCGAACTGCTCTACGGCATCGACCTGAAGCGCAAGCGCAACGCCTTCCTGCCCACCCTCAGCGCCTACGGACGTTACGGCGCCATGGCCCAGGGCAACGACCTGGCCGACAGCTACGACAACTGGTTCGACTATGCCGCCATCGGCCTGCGGTTGAACGTGCCCCTCTTCAGCGGGCTGCGCCGCACCAGCCAGATCCGTCAGAGCGAGATCGCCCTGCTGAACCTGCGCGAGCAGCAGCGTGATGCCGACCTGGGCTTCGAGCTGAACTACCGCAGCGCCAACACCCGCCTGTTGGCCACCGATGCCACCCTGCAGAGCGATGCCGACAACCTGCAGCTGGCCGAACGCGTGTTCGCCAACACCAACCTGCAGTACCAGCAGGGGCTCGCCTCGCTGAGCGACCTGCTCAACGCCGACTACCAACTGAAGGAGGCGCGCAACAACTGGACGACCTCCCTCCTCAACCGCTCCATCGCCGTGATCGACCTGGAGCGCTCCAAGGGCAACCTGCTCAACTACGTGAACACCCTCTGACCCCCAACGCCAAGGCGACAACGATGAAACGCAAATGGATCCTTCCGCTGGTACTGCTGGTGCTGGCCTTCGGTATCGGCCTGCGACTGGCCTCCAACAAGAAGAAGCTCGACGCGGCCAAGCAGCCCGTGGACCGCAGCGCCTTCGCCTTCCCCGTGAACGTGATCACCACCGCCATCGCACCGGTGGAGGGCGGCTTCACCGTGCCCGGCACCCTGGAACCCGATGAGCATGCCCGCGTGATGGTGCAGGCACAGGGCAAGCTGGCCAGCCTCACCGTGGACCTCGGCTCGCGCGTGAGCAAGGGCCAGGTGCTCGGCAGCCTCGAGGTGGCCCAGAAGCAACTGGAGCTGCAGGCCGCCGAGCTGGCGCTGGAGAAGCTCCGCAAGGACGACGAGCGCTACCGTGAACTGGTGGCCGGCAAGGCCGCGCCCGAGGCCAACTACGACGAGGTCCACTTCAACTACGAGACCCAGAAGGTGAAGGTGGACCAGATCCGCCAGCAGATCCGCGATGCCCAGGTGGTGAGCCCCGTGAACGGCACCGTGGTGGCGAAGAACGTGGAGGTGGGCGAGTACGTCACCGCCAACACCGCCGTGGTGGAAGTGGTGGACGTGAGCCAGCTGAAGGCGAAGGTGCACGTGAGCGAGCGCGACGCCTACCGCGTGAAGGAAGGCGATGCCGTGGTCGTGACCACCGAGGTCTTCCCCGGTGAGACCTTCCAGGGCCGGGTCACCTTCGTGAGCCCGCGCGGCGATGCCAGCCACAACTACCTGGTGGAGGTGGCCGTGCAGAACGACAAGGCCCATCCGCTGAAGAGCGGCACCTTCATCAACGCCCGCTTCGAGCACCGGGAGGCCGTGCCCCTGCTGGTGATCCCCAAGTCCGCGCTGGGCGAGGGCATGAAGCAGCCCTATGTCTATGTGGTGCGCACCGATGGCGCCGACAGCCGCGTGAGCCACCGCGACCTGGTCCTGGGCCGCGAGATCGGCGAGCAGGTGGAGGTGCTCAAGGGCCTGCAGCCGAACGAGACCGTGGTGGTGAGCGGCCAGCTGAACCTGGTGGATGGCAGCAAGGTGCGTGTGACGGGGAATGCCGGTGCGACCACGGACGGAGCCAACGAACAATAGACCTCAGCCGCGCGGAGCCCGTTCATCCCGCAGCATTCATACCTCACCCCATGTCCATTACCGAAGTCGCCATCAAACGGCCGCTGCTGATCACGGTGATCTTCGTCACCCTGATCCTCTTCGGCTTCCTCAGCTACAAGCAGCTCAACTACAACCTGCTGCCGAAGTTCGAGGCCAACGTGATCATGGTGCAGACCACCTACCGCGGTGCGTCGCCCGAAGAGATCCAGAACACCCTCACCAAGCCCATCGAGGACGCCGTGAGCGCCATCGAGGGCGTGGACCAGATCGCCAGCACCAGCACCGAGGGCGTGTCGGCCATCACCGTGACGCTGAAGCAGGGCACCAACGTGAACGATGCCCAGCGTGATGCCGAGCGCCGCATCGACCAGATCCGCGCCCTGCTGCCCGACGACAGCGACGACCCCGTGGTGCGCCGCTTCAGCACGGACGAGATCCCCATCCTGCGCATGAGCATCAGCAGCGACCTCTCGCCCGGCGACCTCTACCAGCTGCTGGACGACCGCGTGGCGCCCATCATCAGTAACGTGAGCGGCGTGGGCAGCGTGACCCTCATCGGCGCGCAGCAACGCGAGGTGCAGGTGGTGATGGACAACGCCAAGCTGAAGGCCTACGGGATCGGTGCCGCACAGGTGGCGCAGGCCGTGGCCGCCAACAGCAGCACCTTCCCCGCCGGCAACGTGGAGACCCGGGCCGACCGCCTCTCCATCAACCTCGATGCCCGTGCCGGCACCGTGCAGGACCTGCGCAACACCGTGGTGCGCGAGAACGCCGATGGCTCCCGCATCCTGCTGCAGGACGTGGCCAGCGTGACCGACGGGCTCAGCGAGGCCACCACCTTCAACCGCATCAACGGGCAGCCGGGCATCGGCCTGCAGATCGTGAAGCAGAGCGATGCCAACGCCGTGGAGGTGAGCAAGGGCGTGAAGAAGCGCATGGCCGAACTGAAGACCCAGCTGGCCGACACCGGCTTCGACTACACCATCGCCATGGACCAGAGCCTTTACACGCTCTCCAGCGCCAACGCGGTGATGTTCGACCTGGCGCTCGCCGTGCTGATCGTGGGCGGCGTGATGCTCCTCTTCCTGCACAGCCTGCGCAGCTCCTTCTTCGT
>CAUJFM010000145.1 GCA_963169595.1 Bacteroidota bacterium
GCTCTCCAGCCGGTCGATCTCCGCGTACACTTCGCCCAAGCGGTTGGCATCCGTCGCCCGGAAGTAGCGCCCTCCGGTGATGTCCGCCACCTTGGTCATCATCTCTTCATCGATCTGCACATCCACGTAGTCGTAGCGGTATTGTCCGTCCGGGTAGATCGCCACCGGGGTGAGGGCCTTGCCACGCGTGCCCACGCCGATGGTATAGACGCGGATGCCCAGCTGTTCGGCGATCAGCGCGGCGTCCACGGGCTGCACCGTGCCCGCGTTGTTCATGCCGTCGGTGAGCAGGATCACCACCTTGCTCTTCACGTCGCTCTCGCGCAACCGGTTCAGTGCGGTGGCCAGTCCGAGCCCGACCGCTGTGCCCCCGGTGATGAGGCCGGGCCGCGCGGCCTGGAACAGGTCCTTCAGCACGCGGTGGTCCGTGGTGAGCGGACATTGGGTGTACGCTTCGCCCTCGTAGACCACCAGTCCGATGCGGTCGTTCGATCGCCCGTCGATGAAGGTCTTGGCCACGCGCTTGGCCGCCTCCAACCGGTCGGGCTTCAGGTCCTTGGCCAGCATGCTCACCGATACGTCCATGGCGATCATGATGTCGATGCCTTCATGCTGGACGTCCTGCCAGCTGTCCTTGCTCTGCGGACGCGACATGCCGAGCATCAGCAGGCCCATGCCGGCCATGGCCAGGGCGAAGGGCAGGTGGCGGAACAGGCTCAGCAGGTCCACCGGTCCGTGGATGAAGGCCTTCATGTTGGGCAGCACCACACGCGGCGAGCGGGATGTGGAGCGGAGGATGTACAGCACTCCCGCGATCGACACGCCACCGAGCCCCCACAGCCAGCGCGGATCGGCCACCTCGTACCGCTGCACCATGGTCCAGGCCACTGCGGCCACGCTGATGCAGGCGGCCGTGCTCCACCCGATGGCCAGGATGCGGTCCCTACCCATGGCTTTCCGTGTTGGTGGGGATGGTGGCCTTGATGAACTCCCTGGCCCCGGTGAGCATGCGTTCGTTCTCCGTTGCGCTGGGCACCGCCTTGGCGAACTTCACGAGATCGGCGAGCCGGAGCATGTTCGCCAGCTGCTGTTGCAGGTCGGGGGCGATGGGTGAGGTGCGCAGCTCCAGGAGCAGGTCGTCCGTGGTGCGCTCCAAGGCAGGTACCTTGAACCGCTCCTCGAGGTAGCCCCGCACGATGTCGGTGATGCGGGAGTGGAAGGCCTTGTGTTCACCCTGCTGCCACAACCGCTGGCCTTCGACCTCATCCAGCTGCTTCAGGAAGCGCTCATGTACAGGTCCTGTGACCATCGGCACTGTGGCCGGTGCGGACATCGGGCGCCGCCGCCATTTGCGCATGAGCATCACCACGGCCATGAGCACCATTGCACCTGTAGCGAACCACAGCCAATGCTTGCGCAACCACCACACCAGATCGAACGGAGGCTCGAACAGCGGGGAGATGTCGCGGATGGTGCCGCCGGGATCCACCTGCACACCGCGCACATCGATGAGCAGAGGGGCGGTCTCCAACGCGGTGCCGTTCAAGGTGAATTGCATGGGCGGGATGGCCCAGAAGCCCGTATCAAAGCTTGTGACGAGCAGTCGCTGCACCAATTGTACAGCGCCATCCGTCGCGGTCAGTGTGTCCACCGGCTCTTGGCGCAATAGTTCCACATGCGGGGCCAACGTGTCGCCGAGCGCGGGCCATTCCACCTCACCGCCGCCATTGGGCAGTGTGATGCCGAGCGAGAGGCCCACGTGCTCACCGATGCGCATGACAAGCGTGTCGGCCTGCAGGAAGACCTGCTGGGGCCTGGCGGCGCTGGCCAACATGCACAGGAGGAGTGTGAGCACCGGTCTCATCGGTGTGCCTCGCGTTGCTTGAAGAGGTACATCAGTGGACGCACATAGCCGTCGCGCGTGGAGATGGTGGCGTGATCAACGCCCGAGCGGCGCAGGATGTCGCGCGTGCGCTGCTGGTGCTTGAGCGCGGCGGCCCGGTAGGCGTTGCGCTGGGCGCGGCTGCCGGTGTTCACCCAGCGTGTGGTGCCGGTCTCGGGGTCGATGAACTGGACCAGGCCCATGATGGGCAGTTCGGCCTCGCGGGCATCATGCGTGCGCAGCACCACCATGTCGTGCTTGCGGTTGGCGATCCGCAACGCATCCGCGTAACCCTCGTCCATCATGTCGCTGATGAGGAAGGCGATGCTGCGCTTCTTGATGACCAGGTTGAGGTAGCGCAGGGCCTCAGTGATGTTGGTGCCGCGCTGTTCGGGCCTGAACTCGATGAGCTCGCGGATGAGGCGCAGGATGTGGCTCCTGCCTTTCTTCGGCGGGATGAACTTCTCCACCCGGTCGCTGAAGAGGATCAGGCCCACCTTGTCGTTGTTGCGGATGGCGCTGAAGGCGATCGTGGCGCAGACCTCGGTGATCAGTTCGCGTTTCAGTTGGTGTGCGGTGCCGAAATCCTCGGAACCGCTCACATCGGCCATCAGCATCACGCTCAGTTCGCGCTCCTCCTCGAACACCTTCACGAAGGGATGCCCGAACCGGGCCGTCACATTCCAGTCGATGGTGCGCACCTCATCACCCGCGGTGTATTCGCGCACCTCGCTGAAGGTCATGCCACGGCCCTTGAAGGCGCTGTGGTACTCACCGCTGAAGATATGCTCGCTCAGGCCGCGGGTCTTCAGCTCGATGAGACGCACCTTCCGGAGCAGCTCCTTGGTATGTTGGGCGGTATCCATGGTTCAGGTGGCAGGAGCAGGGGCAGGTGCAGGGGCATTTCGGCCTGCTCCTGCCCCTGCACCTGATAGCTCAGGGTACCTCCACCGTGTTCAGCACCCGGTCGATGATCTCCGTCACCGTGATGTTCTCCGCCTCGGCCTCGTAGGTGAGCCCGATGCGGTGGCGTAGCACGTCGGGGCACACCGCACGCACATCCTCGGGGATCACATAGCCACGGCGTTTGGTGAAGGCCAGTGCCTTGGCCGCGATGGCCATGTTGATGCTGGCGCGCGGACTGCCACCGAAACCGATCATCGAGGTGAGGTCCGCCAGTTTGTATTGGTCGGGCTGGCGCGTGGCATGCACGATGTCCACGATGTACTGCTCGATCTTCTCGTCCATGTACACCTCGCGGACCAGGCGACGTGCGGTGAGGATCTCCTCCGGTCGCACCACCTGCTGGGGCTCGGCCATGCCGCCGGGCCGTACGTTCTGTCGGATGATAAGCTTCTCCTCCTCTTTGCGTGGGTAGTTGAGCACCACCTTCAGCATGAAGCGGTCGGTCTGCGCCTCGGGCAGGGGATAGGTCCCTTCCTGCTCGATGGGGTTCATCGTGGCCAGCACCAGGAATGGTTCGGGGAGCTTGTAGGTCTGTGCGCCTATGGTGACCTGCCGCTCCTGCATGGCCTCGAGCAAAGCACTCTGCACCTTGGCCGGTGCCCGGTTGATCTCGTCGGCCAGCACGAAGTTGCTGAAAATGGGCCCCTTCTTCACGCTGAACTCCTCGCTGCGCTGGCTGTAGATCTGCGTGCCAATAAGGTCGGCTGGCAGCAGGTCGGGGGTGAACTGGATGCGGCTGAAGTCCACGGCGACCGTGCGCGCGAGGGCCTTGATGGCAAGGGTCTTTGCCAGGCCGGGTACACCCTCCAGCAGGATGTGTCCGTCGGCGAGCAGGGCCACGAGGAGCTTCTGCACCATGTCTTTCTGCCCCACGATGACCTTGGACATCTCGCGGTCGATGAGGTCCACGAAGGCACTGGCCTCCTGGATGCGGTCGTTGAGGACGCGGATGCTCTCAGGGGTCACGGCCTGTTCGTGTACTGTTCCGGTGTCTTCCATGGCGGTGTGCCGTTGTGCTCGGCCAAGGGCCGAAGTTGAACACAAAGGTGACGGGGTGGTTTCGAAGCGTGCAGGACCGCCGCAGTTAAAGAGTGTTAACCATCGGGCCCTTGGCTTGGCCTTCTTCACGGCTACCTTCGGCACATGACCACCAAGCACCTTCCCCTCACCGTTTCCGAGGCCATCGGCCATGTGCGCGCTTTCCATGAGGCCTTCGGTATCCCCAACGCAGAGGCGCCCACCGCATCCATCGGCGATCGGGACGCGTTGCTCCGCTACAAGCTGATCCGCGAGGAGAACGAGGAGTACCTGGAAGCCGCGTTGAAAGGCGACCTCGTGGAGGTGGCCGATGCCCTGGGCGACATCCTCTACATCCTCTGCGGCACCCTGCTCAAGCATGGGCTGGAACACAAGATCGACGAGGTGTTCCGCGAGATCCAGCGCAGCAACATGAGCAAGCTCGGCGCCGATGGAAGGCCCATCTACCGCGAGGATGGCAAGGTGATGAAAGGACCTGCGTACTTCAAGCCGGATATCGCGCGCATCCTGGAGGGGAGTGAAGGGTGAAGGGAGGAAGGAGGAAGGAAAAAGGAGAAAGGAAGAAGGAGAAAGGAAAAAGGAGAAAGATGAAGCCGGAGTGGGAAATGGATGGGTAGGAAAGCGGGCCTGCCACAACTGCTGGTGAAAAGTGTCGATCATGGAGAAGAAACCGGAGGATCTGGAGACACGGCTCGAACGGTTCGCCGTTTCCGGGGTGTTGGTCACCGAGAAGATGCCGTCCACACCGGCCGGACGTTTCTATGCGGACCAGTTGCTCCGGGCCAGTGGTTCTGCGGCGTTGAACTATGCTGAGAGCCAGGGCGGGGCAACCCATCGGGACTTCACCAACAAGCTCAAGATCGTGTTCAAGGAACTGCGCGAAGCCCATATGGCCCTTCGCATCATTCATAGTGCTGGGCTTCATTCCGACCTTCCTGGGGTGACCACCGTGCGTCAGGAGGCCGCGGAACTGGTCGCGATCTTCACGGCTGCGGTAAGGACGGCAGAGCAACGCAGCGCACGCAAGGGCTGAGATGACCGCGGAACGTTCCACCTCTTGACCCTTCAACCTTCCGTCCTCCTCCTTGCTCCTTCCCTGTCACCAGGTCATCTTTCGAGCAACCATCCTCATGCATCTTCCCACACTGCTTCAAAAGGCCCGCACGTCCTCCCTGCAGCGGGGGCTGCTCAACACCATTCTGCCGTGGATGATCCCCTTCAACCGGCCGCACGGGTTCCGGGTGGTGCCGCTGCCCGAAGGCGGCATCCGGGTGGAGATACCCTACTGGCGCATCAACCGCAACCACATCAAGGGCGTGCATGCCTGCTGCCTGGCCACGGCCGCCGAGATGTGCAGTGGACTTTCCGTGTTGGAACAGCTCGACCCGCGGAAGTACCGGCTCATCATGCGTGAGCTCCGCATGCAGTATCACTACCAGGCCAAACAGAAGGCCTGGGCCACCTGCGTGCCGTTGGCCGAGGACATCCGCAGGCAGGTGGTGGAACCGTTGCAACAGCAGGAGGCGGTGGACTACACCAGCGTGGTGGAGCTGCACGACAAGGCGGGCAATCACCTCGCCACCGGCACGGTCACCTGGCAGGTGAAGCCCTGGGGCAAGGTGCGGACCAAGGTGTGAGCAGCCCTACTTCCCCCTAATGCGCCTGACCGTGCTGGTCAACAGCATGGCCAGCACCGCGCCGCTGAAGGCCAGTGCCATGTCCTTCTGGGCATCCCACACATCCCCCTGCGAACCGAGGTAGGCATGCCCTTGGGCGGGGAAGAAGATGTCGGCCACCGCCCACTCGATCAGTTCATAGGCCGCGCTGAAGCTCATGGTGATCTCCACCGGCAGCACCCAGCACACCCAGTTCGGCCACTGGAAGTGGTTCCTGAAGTAGTCCCGCATGGGGTAGGCCAGCAGGAAGCCGAAGCTGAAGTGAACGATGCGGTCGTAGTTGTTGCGTGTGCCGGCCACCAGGTCCTGAAGCCAGTAGCCGAGCGGGTTCTCCGCGTAGGTGTACATCGCGCCGTAGACGTGGAGCAGGATGTAAACGAACATCAGGCTGTAGCTGAGGTCGCTGAACTTGAACCGCCGATGGCTCCAGGCCACGCCAACGATGAAGAGGATGGTGAGCGCGTTCTCGGTGATCCAGTTGGCGCGGTCGGTGGTGCCCACGAAGGTCCAGGCCCAGAAGAGCAGGAAGGTGACGGCGTAGCCCTGCAGCAGGCGGTTGTCGGCAAAGGTTGACCGAAGGGGCGAGGAGGTGGTGGTGAGCATCGTGGGCAGCCCGTGGGCTTATTGGTCCTTGCTGGAGGTGCGCTGCGCCGCGGGAAGCAGGTAGGTGTAATGCAGACCGGCCACCACGTTCTGGCCGCGCAACACCGTGCTGAACGGAGTGATGCTGGTCTGGTAGCGCACCTCGAAGCGGCTGCGCGGGCGGTCCCAGCCGAAGCCCAGGCCCATGCTCACCTGCGAACGGTTCGTGGTCCCCTGCAGGGTGTAGCTGCTCTCGAACAGCACGTTGCCATCCTGCCGCACCACCTGCCGCCCGTTCATCCACCAGCCGGCCATGAGACCACCGGTCAGGAAGAAGCCTCCGGGCACCGTATCGGTGGAGATCTTGAACATCACGGGCAGTTCGAGGTATCCGAGACGCACGCTGGTGAAGGTGCGCAGTTGGGCGTTCTGCGTCAGGCTGCCCTTGGTGATGTACATGGGTTCGATCAGGAAGGAGGCCTGGGCCGTCCAGGGCACTTCGATGCTCCATCCGAGGATGGGACCGGGCTTGGGCAGGCCGCTCCAATTGAACACGCCGCCGGCCGAGATGGTGGCCAGTGAAAGCCCGACCCGAGGGCCATGCTTCACCTGCGCCGAGGCCGATAGGCTCAGCGCCAGGAAAAGGGTGATGAGGGTGCGCATGGCCCCGAAGATCGGACGGCGGGGCCGAACCACCATCAGCCCGCTCCAACACGGTCAGTACCGGTCCTTCAGGGCGGCCATCTTCAGCGCGGCCACGGCGCAGTCCACGCCCTTGTTGCCATGCCTGCCACCACTGCGGTCGCGGGCCTGCTCCATCGTGTCATCCGTGAGCACGCCGAAGATCACGGGCTTGCTGAACTTGAGGCTCACGGCCATGATGCCTTGTGTGGTGCCTTGGCACACGAAATCGAAGTGGGGGGTCTCGCCCCGCACCACGCTGCCCAGGCAGATCACCCCATCAAGCCCACCCGCTTCCAGCAGGAACTGCGCCCCGCTGGCCAGCTCGAAGCTGCCGGGCACCCATTCCTCCACGATGTCGGCCTCGGTCACGCCATGGCGGAGCAAGGTCTCGCGTGCTCCACGCCGCAGGGCATCCGTGATCTCCAGGTTCCATTCGCTGATGACCAGCGCAAAACGACGACCAGCGCCACTGGGGACGCTGGTCGGGTCGTAGTGCGAAAGGTTGTGCGTGGCGGTCGCCATGGCACCCAGGGACTATCCACCCATCGCTTCGGCGTGGCCGGCGTACTTCCGCGCCTGGCCGGCCTCGCTGCTGGTGGGGAACTCCTTGGCGATGCGGTTGAAGGCCTTGGCGGCCTCCTTCCATTGACCGGCCTGCTGATGCAGGATCCCCGCCTTCATCAGGTACATCGGGGTGGTGAAATCGTTCTTGGCCATGCCCGCCGCTTTCTCGAAGAGCTTCACGGCCTCGTCGTTACGGCCCAGTTCCACCAGCGCATCGCCCTGGTTGCCCACGGCCATCACGCGCAGCACATCATCACCCAGGTCGGCCTGCTTGTACTCGGCGATCGCCGCTTCGTACTCGCCCTTTTTCATGTAGATGGTGCCCAGGTAGTAATGGGCCAGGTTGGCGCTCGGGGTGCCGCTGTACTCGTCGGCCACGCTCAGGAAGCCGGGCCACTGGTCATCACCGTTCATGGCCTTGTCCAACGAGTCGATCTCGAAGTAGTACTCCGCCTTCCACATCAGTTCGCTGGCCTCTGCCGCCCGGGGCTTGGCGTAGCCATACTGATAGGCGATCGCACCACCCACCACGGCCACCAGCGCCAGGGCACCGATGGTCAGGTTCTTCTTGTTCTTCTCGAGGAAAAGCTCGGTGCGGGTATACACCTCGCCAAGGTCCACATCGGGGCCCTGGGAGCTTGTGGGAGTATGCTTCTGGCTCATGGTCGCGTTCAGCGAGGCGCAAAAATAGGCTTTTGAGGGACTTGGCGAAGCCCCGGTCGCCGGAGGCTAACTTCGCGCTCCCGGCCATGTCCTTCCACCTGTCCCACCTGCACCTGCTGCACTTCCGCAACCACCGGGAGGCTGAATTGGAACTGGGGCCCGAGGTGAACTGCTTCGTGGGCCCCAACGGGGTGGGCAAGACCAACCTGTTGGATGCCGTGCATTACCTGGCCCTGGCCAAAAGCTATTTCGACGCGGTGGACATGCACAACATCCTCGATGGGGAGGAGTACTTCATGGTGCAGGGGGCTGTCCGCACCGACCAGGGCGATGACAACCTGCTGTGCACGGTGCGCAAGGGACAGCGCAAGGTGTTGAGCCGCAACCGCAAGGAGTACGACCGCCTGGCCGACCATGTGGGCCGCTATCCGGTGGTGATGATCACCCCGTACGATGCCCAGTTGGTGCTGGAGGGCAGCGAGGTCCGCCGGCGCTTCCTGGACGGGCTCATTGCGCAGTTCGACAAGGCCTACCTGGAGGCCCTGATCCGCTACAACCGGGCCCTGGCCCAGCGCAACACCCTGTTGAAACGGTTCGCGGAACAGGGGGGCGGCGCCCTGCAGATGCTGGAACCGTGGGATATGCAACTGGTGCAGTACGGCACGGCGGTGCATGAGGCGCGGCGGGCCTTCCTCGCGGACCTGGTCCCCTTGCTCACGGACCACTATGCCGGCATCAGCGGCCAGCGCGAGGCCGTGGGGCTGGAGTACCGATCGGCCTTGAACGAGACCCCGTTGGAGGCCTTGCTGAACGCTGCCTGGGAACGCGACCGTGCGGCCACCCACACCACGGTGGGGGTGCACAAGGACGATCTGGTCTTCACCATCAACGGGCAGCCGCTGAAGCGCTACGGTTCGCAGGGGCAGCAGAAGACCTTCCTCATCGCCCTGAAACTGGCCCAGTTCGACCTCACCCGTTCGCGCAGCGGCATCCGGCCCATCCTGCTGCTGGACGACATCTTCGACAAGATCGATCCGCAGCGCATGCGGCACCTGCTCAAGCTCCTCAGCGGGCAGCGGTTCGGCCAGGTGCTCATCACCGATACGGATGCTGCGCGGCTGCACACCGCCCTCGATGGCCTGGCCCTTGATGTGCGCTTCTTCCACCTCGACCACGGACGCCCCATCGCCCTTGAAACGATCGAACGAACAGTCGCTTAAGCAGGCCCTCGATCAGCTCGTGGACGGCTTCGGCCTGCGTGAGAAGATGGACGAGCTGGACATCACCACCCAGTGGGACAAGGTGGTGGGGCCCATGGTGGCGCGCCACACCGTGGCTGTGCGCCTGGTGCGCGGCCGCCTGGTGGTGAAGGTGGATTCAGCACCGCTCCGGCAGGAGCTCATGTACATGCGCGAGGCCTTGAAGGAGGTCCTGAACCACCGGGCCGGTAGACCTGTGGTACAGGAGATCATGCTGGATTGAGCACGAAAAGGGCCGCCCCGAACGGAGCGGCCCCTTCCCTGTGCAGGTCCGGTGGGACCTTATTGCATGTAGGTCACCTTGAACTCCACCCGGCGGTTCTTGGCACGGCCGGCCGGAGTGCTGTTGTCGGCCACGGGCTCCGTCTGCCCGAAGCCCTCGCTGCGCAGGCGGTCACCGCCCACTCCTTTCTTCACCAGGTACTCCCGCACGGCGGCCGCCCGGTCCTTGCTCAACTGCAGGTTCTTGTCGGCATTCCCCGTGTTGTCCGTGTGGCCGTGGATGTCCAGTTCATAGGAGGGGTTCTCCTGCATCACCTTCACCACATCGTTGAGGATGGGGAAGCTGGACGATTTGATCTTGGAACTGCCGGTCTCGAACTGGATGCCGGTGAGGGCCTTCTCGAAGAGCTTCTTCGTCTCTTCCTTCAGTTCGGGACAGCCCCGCATGGAGGCCACACCGGCGACCTTCGGGCAGCGGTCGTCCGGATCGATGATGCCATCACCGTCCGTATCGGGGCATCCGCTCTGGTTGGCGGGGCCGGCCGCGTCCTTGCAGCGGTCGTCCTTGTCGGCGATCCCATCACCGTCCGTGTCCGGGCACCCCTTTGTGGATGCCGGGCCGGCCTGGTCGGGGCAGCTGTCCTCCTTGTCCACGATGCCGTCCTTGTCGCGGTCATCCTCCGGCTTCAGGCGCACTTCCACGCCATCGATGTAGTAGTAGGCGCGCTGCTGGTCCCAGCCTTCCACCGCGTTCTCCTTCTTCATGTCGGCCTCGGGGAAGGCGCCGATCACCACGAAGCGCTCCGTTCCGTCCGCCGTGAACACGCCGGTGACCGTGGTCCAGTTCTGGCGGTCGCGGACCACCTCCTTGTGCACCACGTCGGGCATCTCCATGATGGGGCCGCAATGGCGCAGGGCCACTTCATTGGGGGCCATATAGGCTCCGATGCCGCTCACCGCACGGTCGCTGTTCCCGGCCAATTTCACCTGGAACTTCACCACGTACTTCTGCCCAGCCGTGAGGGGGGAGCCCAACGCGATCTGCAGGTATTCGGTGTACGGGTTCCAATCCGTCATGTCGTGCTTGTTCCACCACATCGGCTCGTTCAGGGCCTTGGGCCAAGTGGGGTGCTGCTCGTCCTTCCAAGCGACGAACCCGGCATAGGAGACCCCTTCGAACGCCTCGGTTGAGCCTTGGTCGTTCTGCGGGATGCCCACCGTGTTCGAGGCGGCACCTTTGCCGTAGACATCCACGGAGCCGAGGTTGGCGTTGCTCCAGCCGGTGGCGCGGTCTAGCTGGTCCCATGTGGTCACCGGTTCGGCGAGGGTTTCGAAGCCCCCGTTCTGGACCAGGTTGGGGTGCTGGTCCTGCGCGGTGACCACAGGGGCCAGGGCCCCTGTGGTCAGCAGCATGAGGAAATGGTTGTACTTCATGTACCGTTCGTTTTGGTTTGGTTTGGTGAACGTGAACGCTCGATCATGCGGTGCAACACCGATGAAGCACCACTGATCGAACTGAGATCAAGTTCGGAACTGGGTACAAGGTTAGTAAGGAATAGGCGGAGGAAGCTGATCTTCCTCATGGACGAGCCGGCCTCGTACGCTTTTGGCCGAGATCGCCGCACAGGGTGCGGACCCATCCGAGGGATGGATGCAAAGTGTCGGACGGGCCCGCGCAGGAGCGTCCCGTCAGATCACCGTGGGCGGTGGATGCTCAGAAGCGCTCGCGCCCGCTGAAGAAGAAGTTGCCTTCGATCTCCGCGTTCTCGTCGCTATCGCTACCGTGGCAGGCGTTCTTGGCCTTGCTCTCCGCGAAACGCTTGCGGATGGTGCCTTCCTCCGCTTGGGCGGGGTCGGTGGCGCCGATCAGCTTGCGGAAGTCCTCCACGGCGTTGTCCTTCTCCAGGATCGCGGCGATGATGGGACCGCTGGCCATGTAGCCGACCAGCTCACCGTAGAAGGGGCGCTCCTTGTGCACTTCGTAGAAGATGCCCGCCTCCTCGGCCGAGAGCCGGGTGTACTTCAGGGCGACGATCTTGAAGCCGTTGGAGATGATCATATCGATGATCTTGCCAGTGTGCCCGGCGGCCACCGCCTCGGGCTTGATCATCGTAAAGGTCCTGTTTCCTGCCATGGGTTGTTGAAAAAGCGGCGCAAAAGTAATCGGTGGGCGCCAAGCGGATGGGGTCCATGCAACATTCCTTCGTGGAGGCGGCGCGGCATCAACAGCTGTTCCCGTCCCCAACACTGGTTCGAACCATGAAAAGGACCCTGCGACCAGCTCCCTTGATGCTGGCGTTCCTGCTGGCCGCCTGCGGCGGTGGCGAAGCCCCCAAGGAGCCCGAGAACACGCTGGTGATCGGCGGCGACGACGCCGGTGCAACGGCCACCAACCTGTACCAGATGCCCACCCCGAACGAACTGTTCGGCCTGGTGCGCGAGCTGGCGGGCGCGGGCCAGAAACAGCTGCTGAGCCCGGCCTCCAACGCGGACAAGTATGTGAGCCGCAAGGCCCGGGCCATCAACTTCGGTGTGTACGCCACCGACCTGGTGTACGCCAGCAGTTTCAAGCTGAACGTGGAGGTGGCGCGCTACTACCTCACTTCCCGCAAGCTGGCCGAGTCCCTGGGCATCACCCAGGCCTTCTCCGATGCCGACTTCGTGCGGCTGGAGTCGAACCTCACCCGGGGCGATTCCCTGGAGGTGATCAGCAACGCGGCCTACATGCGGGCCTATGAGAAGCTGCAGGAGGAGGAGATGGGCCCGGTGCTGGTGCAGGTGCTGGCCGGCGGCTGGCTGGAGAGCATGCACCTGGTGATCCATCAGATCCAGGTGCTGGGCAGCAGCGATGCGCTGATGGCCCGCGTGGCCGAGCAGAAGGTGACCCTGGAGCACCTGATCAGCATGATGGACCCGCTCGCCGATGATGCGGACGTGGCCGCCGTGCGCGCCGAACTGCTGGCCCTGCGCGAGATCTATGACGCGGTGAACGTGAAGCGTGTTCCGCACGAGGGGCGCTCGGCTTCGGGCCGCATGGTCCTTGGTGATGACATCACCGTGGAGCTCACCGGCGAGAAGTTCCAGGAGCTCTCCCGGGCCGTGAAGCGCCTGCGCGACCAGTGGACCGCCCCCGAGAACCTTCCCAACGCCTGATCACCATGCTCATGCGCATCCTCAAGCATTCATTGGTCGTGGCCCTGCTGGCCGCACCGTTCGCCGGGCAGGCCCAATACACCTGCGCGGACTACCACAAGTTCAACTGCGAGCGCTCCACGGACAAGCGCTTCTCCATGAACGGCCAGAGCAAGAGCGCCATGGTCCAGGTGGGAAAGGAGACCGAGCTCAACGTGATCGTGTACCGCGGCCAGGACTACCGCATCACCGTATGCCACGACCGCAAGGTGCTGGGTGAGGCCCTGGCCATCCGCTTGGTCGAGAAGGTGCGCGTACCGGTGGGACCGGCCACGGCCGATTCCACCAAACGCGTGTACGAGGAGGTGGAGAAAGTGCTGTGGGACAACACCGAGCACGACATGGTGCAGGAGGTCGAGTTCTCGTGCACGGCCACCAAGCGCATCGCCGTGGAGGTGAACGCGCCCGGTGCCACCGACAAGAAGGGCCGCAAGCCCGATGTGGACATCGCCTGTGTCGGCATCCTGATCGAGCACATGCCCACTCCGGGACTGGGCTTCTGATCGCGTACGGACGGAACACCACGCCATGGGGCGGCTACCTTTGTGGCCGCCCCATGTCATTCCCATCCGCACCTGCCGGCCCCGTAGCACGTCTGTCCGCCCTGCTCGAGGGTCGGTCGCGCCTTGCCATCATCACCCACTACAATCCCGATGGCGATGCCGTGGGCTCCTCCCTCGGCCTGGCCCACGTGCTTCGAGCGAACGGATTCGCGGTGGATGTGGTGGTGCCCAATGCACCCGCCGCCTTTCTCAACTGGTTGCCCGGCGCTGCCGATGTGCTCGTCTTCGACCGCGATCGGGAGAAGGCCACCGAGGCCCTGACCAACGCCGGGGTGGTCCTGTGCCTGGACTTCAACCGGCAGGACCGCGTGGGCAAGGCCGAGGAGGTGCTGCGTAGCGTGCCCGTCAAGGTGCTCATCGACCATCACCAGGACCCGGAGGACTTCGCGGCGGTCGCGTTCTCGGATACGAGCGCCTGCGCCACCTGCCAGATGGTGTATGACATCGTGTGCGCCATGGGGCTTGCCCACCTGATCGGCCCTGAGGCCGCCACCTGCCTGTACACGGGTCTGGTCACCGACTCGGGCTCGTTCCGGTTCCCCAGCACCAAGCCCCATACCATGCGCGTGGCCGCCGACCTGATGGAGCGCGGTGTCAACATCGAGATCGTCCATGGTGCCATCATGGATGACAACAGCGAGCATCGGCTGCGGCTGCTCGGCTTCACCCTCTCCGAGCGCATGACCGTGCTGCCGGAGCTCGGGACGGCCATCCTTCAACTGTCGCAGGAAGACCTGAAGCGGTTCAACTTCGCTCCAGGGGACACCGAAGGCTTCGTGAACTATGGCCTGTCGATCCGCGGCATCCGGTTGGCCGCGTTCTTCATGGAACGGCCGGACGTGGTGAAGGTGAGCCTGCGGTCCAAGGGCGATCTGCCCGTGGACCAGTTCACCCGTGAGCACTTCAATGGAGGAGGCCATCGCAATGCCGCGGGTGGTCAGAGCGGCGAGGGCCTGAAAGGCACGTTGCAACGCTTCATGGAACTGCTTCCCCGCTTCATCAACGACCATCCGGCATGAGGGTGATCGCCGCTCTGCTGCCGTTCCTGCTCATCGCCTGTGAGGGTGGAGATGGCTACGTGCCCGTGCGTGTGCGTGATACGGGGGCTGCACGACAGGACACGCTGGTCCGCGGTCACCGAGATGCTGTCCGCCTGGAGGACCGCGATATCGACCGGTATGTGGAGCGCATGGGTGCGGCCACGGTGCGCACCCCGCGTGGCGTGCACATCCAGCTGCTTCGGGATGTGCCTGGCGAACATGGACAGCCGGAGCAGTGGGCGACCATCAACTACCGCATTGAACTGCTCAACGGCGACACCGCCTACAGCAGCACACCGGGTGAGCCGGAGTCCTTCCTGATCGAGCACGACGATGTGGAGAGCGGACTGCATGAGGCCATTCAGCATCTCTCGCCCGGTGACAGCGCCCTCTTCATCATTCCGTCCTACCGGGCTCACGGCCTGGTGGGCGATATGGAGAGGATCCCGATGCGCAGTTCCGTAGTGTACCACATCGGTCTGGTGAAGCTCAGTGGAGGAAGGCCATGAGGTCCGCCACGTTCTTCGTCATCGGCCTGCTGCTCGCCTCCTGCGGATCACCCTATGCCGGTTTCACCGAGCTGGAGAACGATGTGCATGTGCGGCTGCATGTGGTGGGTGATGGCGAGGGCACAGTGAACGATGCGGACAGCGCACGGCTCCGGCTCCGGATCGCGCCACTGGGTGCCGAGGCCGGATCGCTCTTCAGCACCGAGCGGACTTACGCGGGTGCTGCTTTGCGGAAGGATGGATGGCGACCTGTGCTCGATCGACTGCACGTGGGCGACAGCATGAGCGTGATCATGCCCGCACGGCGCGTACCCTGGGAGGCCATCGGTGCTGCAGGCATCGGCGCAATGGAGGATACCGCCCATGTGCAAATGGAACTGGTGATGCTGGACCTCATCACACCGGAGCGCATGCGTGCCGAGGCCGAGCGGTTGCGGCTCGAGGACCCTGCTGGCTACGAGCGCAGGCTCATCGGCGCATGGATGCGGCAGGACGACGGCGCCTGGGTGAAGTGGGGGACCAGCGATGTGTACTACCGGATCAAGGGCACGGCCGTGGACACCAACGCAGTGCGGCCGGGCGATCACGTGCACCTTTCCTACACCGGCTTCGATCTGGAGACCGGGCGTGAGTTCGACTCCACCACGCGCAACGGCGCCGGGTTCAACTGGACCTATGGTGATCCGGACCAGGTGATGAAAGGCCTCGAGGTGGCCGTGCACCTGATGCGCGAAGGACAGCAGGCGGAGTTCATCTTCCCCTCGCTCTATGCCTTCGGACAGCGCGGCATTCCGGGCATACTTGCTCCCAATGTCCCGGTGCGCTACCAAGTGAAGCTGGACCGCGTGGAACGCGCTGCCACGCAGTAGCCCTTCCGGTCAGGCCGCGCTTCAGCCGTTCGCAGGCCGTCCCAGGATGAACACGGCAGGACGCTTGCCGAGCACCGGTGGATCATGTCGCCAGCTGGCCACCGTGCGTGTGCGCGTCCACCCACCGGGTTGCATGAGGTCGATGGCGATGGTGAGCGAGGTGGCCGGCGCGCAGGTCCCCAGCAGTTCGGCCAGGAGCGCATCGTTGCGATACGGCGTCTCGATGAAGAGTTGGGCCGCGCCCGTGCGCATGGCCTCCTGCTCCAGGCGTCGCACGGCCTGTCGGCGTTCCTGCGGTTTCACGGGCAGGTAGCCGTGGAAGGTGAACTGCTGTCCATTAAGGCCCGAGGCGGCCAGCGCGAGGATCAATGAACTAGGTCCCGGCAAGGGGACCACGGGGATGCGCGCCTGATGGGCGGCCTGCACGAGCAGTGCACCGGGATCGGCAATGCCCGGCATGCCTGCTTCACTGATGATGCCCGCATCGCGGCCGTGCATCAGCTTCAGCAGGGACAAGGCCTCCTGCGCGGTGGTGTCCTTGTCCAATCGATGGATCTCCAGGGTGCGCAGGTCGATTGTGGGCACCATGCGGCGCAGCAGGTGGCGTGCGCTCTTCTCGTTCTCAGCGTACCACAGCTGGATGCGCGATGCGATGGCGATGTTCTCCGGGGCCAGTTGCTCCGGACCACCATGCTCGCCCAGCCACACAGGCATCAGGTAGAGCGTGCCTTCAGCGGGAGCGTTCGAGGTCATCCAGCAGTGCGGATAGAGCTTCGGTGAGCATGGCATGCACGGCATCGAATCCTTCGTCGCCACCGAAGTAGGGGTCGGGCACCTCGCGCAGCGGGTGATGCGGGGCATGCTCCATCACCAGCCGTGCTTTCGATGCCAGGTCTGCGTTGGGGGCGAGCGCGTGCATGTTGCGCAGGTTGCTGGCGTCCATCGCCAGGATCACATCGAAGTGGGTGTAGTCCGCCGCCACGAACTGCCGTGCGCGCAGGTCGCCGATATCCATTCCCTTGCGGCGCATGGCGGCCTGTGCACGCGGGTCCGGTGCCTCGCCCACGTGGTAGTCGCTGGTACCGGCGGAATCGGTGATGAGGGTGAGGCCGCGTTCCCGGGCAAGGTGGCGCAGGATGCCTTCGGCCATGGGTGATCGGCAGATGTTGCCGAGGCAGACGGTGAGGATCTTCATGGTGCGTCGCGTGGCGAAGGTCGTGAAAAGGAAAGGCCTCCCGTTGGGGAGGCCTTCACCATGCGGTGTGTGGGTTCAGTGCACGCTCAGCTTCTTCTCGAGGTCCTCGAGGTAGCCGCGGAACTGCTTGTCCGTCTCGTGCAGGTTGTTCACGGTGCGGCAGGCGTGGAGCACGGTGGCGTGGTCCTTGCCACCGCAGTGCGCGCCGATGCTGGCCAGCGAGCTCTTCGTCATCTTCTTGGCGAAGTACATCGCGATCTGGCGGGCCTGCACCACCTCACGCTTGCGCGTCTTGCTCTTGAGCAGCTCGATCGGCAGGTTGAAGTAATCGCACACCACCTTCTGGATGTAGTCGATGCTCACCTCGCGCGCCGTGTTCTTCACGAACTTGTCGATCATCTGCTTCGCGAGATCGAGCGTGACGGCCTTCTTGTTCAGCGAGCTCTGGGCGATGAGGCTGATCATCGCACCCTCGAGTTCACGGATGTTCGTGGTGATGCTGTAGGCCAGGTATTCGACCACCTCCTTCGGCAGGTCGATGCCCTCGGCATACATCTTCTTCTCCAGGATGGCGATGCGTGTCTCCAGGCCCGGGGTCTGCAGGTCCGCGCTCAGGCCCCACTTGAAGCGGGAGAGGAGGCGCTGCTCCATGCCGGCCATCTCCACAGGTGCCTTGTCGCTGGTGATCACCAGCTGCTTGCCGTTCTGGTGCAGGTGGTTGAAGACATGGAAGAACACGTCCTGCGTCTTCTCCTTGCCGGCGAGGAACTGCACATCATCGATGATGAGCACGTCCATCATCTGGTAGAACTGCGTGAAGTCGCCGACGGTGTTGTTCTTCACTGCCTCGATGAACTGCTGTGTGAACTTCTCGGCAGGTACGTAGAGGATGGTCTTGTCCGGGTGGTTGCGCTTGATCTCGATGCCGATGGCATGCGCGAGGTGCGTCTTGCCGAGGCCAACTCCACCATAGATCAGCAGCGGATTGAAGGCGGTGCCGCCGGGCTTCTGGGCCACGGCATAGCCGGCACTGCGGGCCAATCGGTTGCAGTCCCCTTCGATGAAGTTCTCGAAGGAATAGTTGGGGTTCAGGTGGCTCTCGACCTTGATCTTGCGCAGGCCGGGGATGATGAACGGGTTCTTGATGGGGCTGTTCGCCACATCGATCGGCAGTGACACCGCAGGGTTCTTGGTCTCACGCGCATTGCTCGTGGGCACCTTCACCGTGTACGGATTGGCGTTCTGGTAACCGTTCTCCATGATGATGGAGTACTCCAGCCGCCCGTCGGGTCCCAGCTCCTTGCGGATGATCTTCTTCAGCAGTCCGATGTAATGTTCTTCCAGCCATTCATAGAAGAACTGCGACGGTACCTGGATGGTGAGCACATGGTCCTGCAGCTTCAAGGCCTTGATCGGCTCGAACCAGGTCTTGAAGCTTTGCTGGCTGACGTTGTCCTTGATCACCTCGAGGCACCGCTCCCAGATCTTCTCGTGGTCCTTCTTCATGGATGGGTCAGCGAGTTTGTGGGTTGGTGGTCGGTGGTTGGCTCCTTCTTCAGGGTGCCCTCGGAGGTGTCGAGGTGCCCTTCAGAAGGGAGGCAAATATGGATCGAAGAAAGTGAAAAAAAAACCGGAGGGATACTTGATGGGATGGAAAATTTTACTTGCCCGCGTTCCGTTGCGCATCCCTCTGAAGTCCTTGCCGGACGCGGCTTTTCGAAGATATGCCGTTGTTGCACAAGGTCTTGTGAGCGCCGTTCGTCACCTTCCGTCAACCTCGTTCGTGAGCACGTCATCAACAATGTGAACGTTCGTCCACGGAACGTGACTGAAAGGTACGACAACAAGGGGGTGTTGACAACCTGGGGTGCACCGCCTTCGATTACCTTGGCATGCACGATGTTCCAGCACGAGACCACGCTCCGGGTGCGCTATGGGGAGACCGACCAGATGGGCTATGTCTACTATGGCGACTATGCCGAGTACCTGGAGGTGGGCCGTGTGGAAGCCTTGCGCAGCCTGGGTTTTCCATACCGGCGACTGGAGGAGGAAGGGGTGATGCTGCCGGTGCACGACCTGGCCGTGAAGTACCATCGGCCCGCGCGCTACGATGACCTGGTCACGGTGCGGGCCACCATCAACGCCCTGCCATCCGTGCGCATCGTGTTCACTTATGAACTGCGCGACGAGCGCGGCGAGCTGCTCACCGAAGCGTCCACCACCCTGGTGTTCGTGGACCGCGCCACGATGCGTCCGGCCCGCGCGCCGCAGGCCCTGCTCGAGGCCCTTCGTCCCTACTTCGCCTGATCCTTCACGGCGGCCTCGATGCCTTGCAGCGCCCAGCGCTCCAGGGCTGTGGTGATGCGTCCGCGGGGCAGTTCCACCACCAGGTGGCAACGATCACCATACGAGCCGTCCAGCACCAGGCCCTCCATCGCGGCCACATCACTGCGCAGCCGATCGAGCTGGGCGTAGGTGCAGTGGATGGACATCCGGGTCCGGGCCACTTCCTCGATGATCACCGCCTGCTCCAACGCGGCCTTCGCCGTATCGCCATAGGCCTGCACCAATCCGCCCTTGCCCAGCAGCGTTCCACCGAAGTAGCGCACCACGATGACCGCCGTGTAGGTGAGGCCGCGCCCCTGGATGTGGCGCAGGATGGGCTTGCCGGCCGTGCCGGATGGTTCACCATCGTCCTGCGAACGATGCACCTGACCATCATCGCCGATCACATAGGCCCAGCACCAATGCCGCGCCGTGTGATGCTCCTTCTTCACGCTCAGCAGCCGCTGCTTGAAGCTCTCCTCATCCCGCACATGGAACGCGATGCCGATGAAGCGGCTCGCCTTCTCACGCAATTGTGCGGTGCCTTCGTGCTGGATGGTGAAGTGGTGGTCGGCGCTCATGTGCCCGGTGAAAGGATGAGCACCAGGGCGATCAGTGCGCACGTCAGGCCCACCCATTGCACGGCGCGCAGCCGTTCCTTGAACAAGAGCATGGAGGCCAGTGTGCCGAAGAAGATCACGCCGATGTTCATCAGGGGGAACACACTGCTCGCCGCAAGGCCACTGCGGGCCAGTGCGCCCACGATGAAGTAGAGCGAGGCGTAATTGACGAGACCGAGCACCACGCCGGCGATGATCACCCGCGTATCGCACAGCTGTTGTAGTGTGCGCTTCGCCAGCATCCAGCCAACGCCGAGCAGTCCGGCGAGCATGAAGATCAGCGTGGGGAACACGGGTTCGGTGGCTGGCGTGAGCAGGGTGCGCTGCGTGGCGTTCAGGGTGATGTCGATGGCGGCATTGCCCAGGAAGAGCAGGAGCGGCAACAGCCACACGCCGCGCGCACCGGGGGCTCCACTGCTCCATGAGGCCATCACCACGCCCGCCAACGCCAGCGCGATGCCCATCCATTCCACCGCACTGGGACGTTCACCATGCAGCAGCACGGCGGCCAGGACCGTGAGCACCAGGCTCATCTTGCTGGACACCGAAGTGACGGCCACGCCCGCGCGTTGTGTGCTGAGGCCGGTGAGGTAGAACAGGGTGATGAAGAGCACGCCCAGCACCATCACCGGAAGGGCGAGCGGGGTGAGGTCACCCGCCTGCCACGGCGGCGACACCAGGGTCCCGCACAGCGAGGCGGTGAAGTAGTTGATGACGATGGCCGGCAGCAGCGCGATGTTCCGCTTGTCGAACACCTTGAAGAGCAGGAAGAGCGCTGCCATGCACAGCGCGGCTGACATTACCAGGGCCATGCGATGGAGGGATGTTGTTCGGGTGTGAAGGGACCTTCGGCCAGATGGAGCGTGATGCGGTCCGGTCCGCTGGTGACCGTGCATCGTGCAGGGTATGGTGCATCAGGTGCCGGTGTTCCCGCACCGAAGAGCACCTCGCCTTCGATGATGCGCGCCTCGTCCCACAGACCACGTGCGATGAAGTGCTGAAGCAATTGGGCGCCGCCTTCCACCAGCACCGATCGGATGTTGCGTCGATGCAGTTCACGCAGGAGGTGGTCCAGTGGGTCGTCCACGAGGCCAAGGATGTATTGCTCCACGGCCAGGGCAGGGCGTGGAGCAGCGGTGAACAGCAGGGTGGGGGCGGCCTGATCGAACACACGGGAGGCATCGGGCGTGAGCCCATCGCGGTCGATCACCACCCGCAGGGGGTGTCTGCCGGGCATGTGGCGGACAGTGAGCTGCGGATCGTCGTTCACCACAGTGCGGCTGCCCACCAGGATGGCCTGCTCCTCACTGCGCCAGCGGTGCACGAGCACATCGGTGGCGGGGGAGCTGATGCGTTGCACCTGCCGCTCATGGCGTGGACGTTGGTCGAGGAAGCCATCGCGCGAGCGCGCCCACTTGAGCACGATGTATGGCCGCTGCTTCTCCACCGAGGTCAGGAAGCGGCGGTTCAGCCAGCGGCAGTCCTCCTCGGCTACCCCGACCAATACATCGATACCAGCGGCACGCATGCGCGCGATGCCCTGACCGGCAACAGCTGGAAAGGGATCCTGCATGCCCACCACCACCCGCTTCACGCCGCGCGCCACCACCAGGTCAGCGCAGGGTGGGGTGCGCCCGTGATGGGCACAGGGCTCCAGGTTCACGTACAGCACCGCATCCTCGGGAACGGGTCCCGGCCAGGCGGCCAGGCAGTTCACCTCGGCATGCGGTCCGCCGTGCTGTTGGTGCCAGCCTTCCGCCAGCACGCGGCCGCCTTGCACCAGCACGGCCCCCACCTGGGGGTTCGGGGCCACGCGACCGGCCCCCAGGGTGGCCAGTTCAAGGCAGCGGTGCATCCAACGTTCGTGCATGGCGGGGCGCAAAGTTGCACCACGCAGGCGCAGCACGGATCGCCCTGCGGTGCGGGACTACCTTTGCGGCCGTGCGTACCGCCGATAATCGTGTGGGTTCCGTGCTGGAGCAGTACAAGGTCCAGCTGGCGGACCTCTATTCCCCCGGGGAGGTCATGGCCATCGCACGCACGGTGTTCGCCGACCAGCTGGGTTGGGATGCGGCCAGGGTCCAGCTGGACCAGCACCTGGCACTGAGCGAATCCGAGCTGCTCAAGGTGTACATGCCCTTGAAACGGCTGCGGACCGGCGAGCCGCTCCAGTATGTGCTGGGCACGGTGGAGTTCCACGGTATGCGGCTGCATGTCGGGCCTTCGGTCCTCATCCCGCGGCCGGAGACGGAGGAGCTGGTGGAATTGGTGCTGGCCTCCGGAAAGCAGCGGTTGCGCATCCTGGACATCGGCACCGGGAGCGGGTGCATCGCCTTGGCGCTGAAACGCGCGTTGCTCACGGCCGAGGTGTTCGGCATGGATGTTTCCGAGGCCGCGCTGGCCGTGGCGCGGAGGAATGCCGCGGAACTGGGGCTGGCGGTGAACTGGATGCTGGCGGATGTGTTGTTGGAAAGCACCCGGCTGCCACAACAGCTCGATGTGGTGGTGAGCAATCCCCCCTACGTCCCCGTGAAGGACCGTTCCACCATGACCACGCAGGTCGTCGACCATGAGCCACACATCGCGCTCTTCGTTCCGGACGAGGACCCGTTGCGCTTCTACCGCACCATTGCCCGCAAGGCCTGGGACGCGCTGGTGCCCGGTGGTGAGCTGTGGTTCGAAGGGCATCATCACCACGCTCCGGACGCGGTGACCATGCTGGCCGATCTGGGCTACGCGTCACCTCGTGTCATGCGCGACCTCAGCGGGGCGCAGCGCTTCATCCACGCCATCCGATGAGCAGGTGGGTGATCGCCTTCGCGTTGTGCTGGGCTGCAGCGCTGCCGGTGCATGCCGGTGGTCCCCTGGATGGTACGGGTGAGAGCGACCTGGTGATCACCAAGCGCAAGGCCGGCTTCCGGGTGCTCTTCAACTTCGACTTCCGCCGCACCTTCGTCAATGCGGAGCCCGTGCGGTTCTACGGGTTCCGTTTGGCGGCGCAGCGCAACAAGGACATCATCGCCGTGGGGGCCTACGGTCTCGGCGATCCCTATGTGCAGCCGGGCATCACGCTGGGGCCGCATACCGATGTGGATGTCATCACCGATTTCGACTTCGCTTTGGTCTCCTATGAGCGGTTGCTGATCGACTCGAAGCGCTGGCAGGTGGGCGTGCCGCTGTCGGTCGGCCTGGGAAGCATGCGCCGTGGCTACCGCACGGACGGAGGTCCGCTGCAACCCTACTCGGTGAACGAGCTGGTCCCTGTGGAGCTTTCCCTGCACACGGACTACAACATCCTCTACTGGCTGTTCGTCGGTGTGGGGGGAGGTTACCGCTACGTGCTGGCCGCGGAACGAAGCACCACCAACACGCTGAGCGACTGGAACTATTACTTCAAGGTCGGGCTGCGTGCCGGCGAGCTGCTCAAGCGGGCCCGAAAGGAATTCCGGAAGGACAATGGATCGTGAACACGCCCTGCGCCGGATCGCGGAACTGAGCCGCGAGATCGAGCGTCACAATCACCTCTACTATGTGGAGGCCGCGCCGGTCATCAGCGACCGCGACTTCGATCACCTGTTGAAGGAGCTCGAGGAACTGGAGGCGCGCTTCCCGGACCTCGCCGATCCCAACAGTCCCACCAAACGTGTTGGTGGGGACATCACCAAGAGCTTCCCCGTGGTGCCACACCGGTACCCCATGCTCTCGCTGTCCAACTCCTACAGCCGAGAGGAAGTGGCCGAGTTCGTGGCGCGTGTGGAGAAGGCCGTGGGGAGCACCACCTATGTGATGGAGCTCAAGTATGATGGCGTGGCCATCAGCCTCACCTATGCGGACGGTCAGCTGGTGCGCGGTGTCACCCGTGGCGATGGGGAGAAGGGGGAGGAGATCACCGCGAACATCCGTACCATCCGGGCCATCCCGCTGAAGTTGCGTGGGCACGACTGGCCGAAGGAGATGGAGGTGCGCGGCGAGGTGGTCTTCACCCGGAAGCAGTTCGACAAGCTGAACGAGCAGCGCCGACGCGATGGCGAGGAGCCCTATGCCAACCCGCGCAACACGGCCGCCGGCACCCTGAAGCTGCAGGACAGCGCCGAGGTGGCCCGCCGCGGATTGGATAACTTCATCTATGGCCTGCAGAGCGATCACCTGCCTTCGCGCAGCCACTACCAGAACGTGCTGAAGGCCCATGAATGGGGCTTCAGGACACCGGACCCCCAACGCCGGTTCATCGGTCAGGCGCAGGACCTGGAGGGTATCATGGCCTTCATCGACCATTGGGATACGCACCGCCACCAGTTGGAGATGGACATCGATGGGGTGGTGGTGAAGGTGGACGACCTGCGCGTGCAGGAGGAGCTCGGCCTCACCGCGAAGAGCCCGCGCTGGGCCATCGCCTTCAAGTTCCAGGCCGAGCAGGCGCTCACGGTGCTCAGGAACGTCATCTTCCAGGTGGGCCGCACCGGTGCCGTGACCCCCGTGGCCGAACTGGAACCCGTGCTGCTGGCCGGCACCACGGTAAAGCGCGCCTCGCTCTTCAATGCCGATCAGGTGGCCCGTCTGGACCTGCACATCGGCGATACGGTGCGCGTGGAGAAGGCGGGCGAGATCATCCCGCAGGTGGTGGGCGTGGAACTGAAGGAACGTCCTGCGCATGCACATCGTGTCCACTTCCCGCACGATTGCCCCGAGTGCGGCACCCCCCTCATCCGGCTGGAAGGCGAGGCGCAGCACTACTGCCCCAACGAGCACCTGTGCCCGCCGCAGATCACCCGCCGCATCGAGCACTTCGTGGCGCGCAAGGCCATGGACATCGAGGGGCTGGGCGGCGAGACCGTGGAGGAACTGTTCCGCGCCGGCCTCGTGCGCAACGTGGCCGACCTCTACGACCTCACGGAAGCGCAGCTCCTGGGCCTGGGCAAGGGCTGGGGCGAGAAGAGCGCGCGGCAGGTGGTGGAGGGCGTGGCCGCCAGCCGTGCCATCCCCTTCGAGCAGGTGCTGTTCGCCCTGGGCATCCGCCATGTGGGCGAGACCGTGGCCAAGCGCATCGCCCGTGCCGTGGGCGACATCGACACCCTGATGGGCATGGGCCAGGAGGAACTGGAGCGCATTGATGTGGTGGGCCCGGTGATCGCCGAGAGCATCGTGGATTTCTTCGCCGCACCCGGCAACCGGGCCGTGCTGGAGCGGCTCCGCAGCGCCGGGCTCCAGTTCGCGGTGCTCGAACGCAAGGGGCCCGCCAGCGACAAGCTCGCAGGCAAGAGCATCGTGGTGTCGGGTGTTTTCCGGAACTTCAGCCGCGACGGGATCAAGGAGACCATCGAGGCGCATGGCGGCAAGGTGAGCGGATCGATCAGCCGGAAGACTTCCTTTGTGGTGGCCGGCGACGATATGGGGCCTGCCAAGCGCGCCAAGGCCGAGGAGCTCGGGGTGCCGGTGATCGACGAGGACGAATTCACGCGGATGATCGGGGAATGAAGTTGTTCGACCGCCTGAAGGAATGGATGGGCATCCGCCGCCTCCTGCGCGACCTGCCGCAGGACCGCAGGCCCGTGGCCCGCAGCATCGCCGTGGCCCGCAAGGTGGCCATCGTCTATGTGGTGGAGGATGAGACCGCCCACAATCAGGTGCGCAACTATGTGCGCCGCCTCAAGGAGGAGCTGGGCATCACCAACATCATGGCGCTGGGCTACAGCGATGAGAAGGCCCTTCCGCACTATCTCCACGCCAAGCTCAACTTCGACGCCATCTGCCAGAAGGACCTCAACTGGTACCGCATCCCGCAGGGCAACACCGTGCAGAACTTCATGGCCGAGGAGTATGAGATCATCATCGACCTCACCCTGCAGGACCGCCTGCCCATCCAGTACATCATGGCCAAGAGCCGCGCCCGCTTCAAGGTGGGCCGCTGGAGCGAGAGCAACAAGAAGATCCTGGACATGATGATCGACATGGCCGGTTCCCAAAGCCTGCCGCAGCTCATCCAACAGGTTCACCACTACCTGCTCATGCTCAATTCCAAGCACGAGCCGTCCCTCAACTGATCCTCATTCATCGCGTTCCTCACATGGACCCTCGTTTCCGCGGCCTCGGTGTCGCCCTCGTCACGCCCTTCCGTTCCAATGGCCAGATCGACTATGCTGGTCTGGAGAAGCTCATCGACCACCAGATCGCCGGTGGCGTGGACTATGTGGTGAGCATGGGCACCACTGGTGAGAGCGTCACCCTCACCAAGGCCGAGAAGAAGGAGCTCCTCGCGCAGACCATCGGCTTCGTGCGCAACCGCGTGCCCGTGGTGCTGGGCGTGGGTGGCAACAACACCGCCGAGGTCATCGAGAGCCTCAATGCCTTCGACATGGACGGCGTGGACGCCATCCTCAGCGTGAGCCCCTATTACAACAAGCCCACGCAGGAGGGCATCTATCAGCACTACAAGGCGATCGCCCAGGTGGCGCTGCGGCCCATCATCCTCTACACCGTGCCCGGCCGCACCGGCAGCAACATGACGGCCGAGACCACCCTGCGGCTGGCCCGGGACTTCAAGAACATCATCGCCATCAAGGAGGCCAGCGCCAACCTGGACCAGATGGGCCGCATCCTCAAGCACAAGCCGAAGGACTTCATGCTCATCAGCGGCGACGATGCGCTCACCCTGCCCATCATCGCCATGGGCGGTGTTGGTGTGATCAGTGTGGTGGGCAACGCGCTGCCCTGGGAGTTCAGCACCCTGGTGAACGCGGCGCTGAAGGGCGACCTCGATACCGCCCGCCGCGAGCATCTGCGCCTCATCGAGGTCATCGACCTGCTCTTCGTGGAAGGCAATCCCGGCGGCATCAAGGAGACGTTGAAGATCCTCGGCATCTGCGGGAACGCGGTACGTCTGCCGCTGGTGAACGTGAGCGAGGCCACCTCCAGGAAGCTCTACCAGGCCTTGGCGGATGCGGAGGTGGTGAAGCTGTGAGCCCTCTCATGTGGCTGGAAATTCGCCACGCCATGGCGAATTTCCAGCCATCTACCACTCCCACAAGGCGCTCAACGGCACCGCGTGGATGTCCTTGTCGAAAGGTGTGATGCCCAGGCCCGGGTGCAGCAGGATGCCGCGCAGCCACTTGTCGCCCGCCACTTCCCGCAGGTGCTTCAGCCCGGCCACATCGTTGCTGCCAACGGCCATGGCGGCCTTCACCTCGATGCCCACGATGCGGCCCTTGTTGTCCTCCAGCACGATGTCCACCTCACGGCCCGCCTCGGTGCGGAAGTGGTAGGCCTTCACCCGCGCTTTGCTCCACCCGGCCAGCTTCCGCAGCTCGTTCAGCACGAAGGTCTCCAGCAACGGCCCGAAGGACGGGCTTTGGAGGATGTCCGCCGGCTTGTCGATGCCCGCCAGATGCGCCGCGAAGCCGCTGTCGGCCAGGTGCAGTTTGGGGGCCTTCACCAGCCGCTTGCCCCGGTGCGCGTGCCAGGCCTCCACAGGTGTGCTCAGGAAGGTGGCCTCCAGCAGGGCCATGTACCGCCGCATGGTGCTGTGGGGGATGTCCAGCGTCCGTGACAGGTCCGCCAGGTTCAACAGACCACTGCTCCGCACCGCCAGCGCCTGCAACAGCCGGGGCAGATCGGTGAGCCCGGTGATATTGCTGATATCCCGTACGTCCCGTTGCAGGATGCTCGTAATGTAGGCGCCGTACCACGCGCCCCTGCGCGCCGGGTCCTTGCGGGTCATCACCTCCGGGTAGCCACCGGCGATCACCCGTGCGGC
The DNA here is from genome assembly GCA_963169595.1 of Bacteroidota bacterium. Lineage (GTDB taxonomy): Bacteria > Bacteroidota > Bacteroidia > Flavobacteriales_F > PHOS-HE28 > PHOS-HE28. Next base: position 27,600 of record CAUJFM010000145.1, read on the forward strand.
GATCTGCTTGCGCTCCAAGGCCGTGGGGTCCGTCATCTTCGGCCTGGCCGCGAAGACCTGGTCGATGAAGGTGCTCTTCCGGCCCGCCAGTTCATCCTGTGCGAAGGGGTACAGGGGGAGTATCTCCATCCGTCCGGCCAGGGAGTCGCCCAGCCGGGGCAGCACCAGCACGTTGGCGCTGCCCGTGAGCAGGAACCGCCCCGGTCTCCGGTCACGGTCCACTGCGGCCTTGATGGCCCGGAAGATGTTGGGCGCGTTCTGCACCTCGTCGATCACCGCCAGCCTGCCCAGCCCCTGGATGAAGGCGGGCGGGTCGTTCAGCGCGGCCTCCAGGGTGGGGTGGTCATCCAGCGTCACGTAACGGGCGCCCCGCTCCCGCGCGATGGCCTTCACCAGTGTGGTCTTGCCGGTCTGCCGCGCGCCGTGCAGCAGCACCACGGGGGTGTCCTTCAGCGCGATATCCACGGCATGTCTCAGGTTCCTGGACCGTTCCATGTTACGAAGATAGCTTTGGACGTATGGATATTGGTCATGAAGTGGCTGGAAATTCGCCACATCATGGCGAATTTCCAGCCACGTGTTCCGGGCCTGCTCCTGGAAGGTGTGTCCGGGAAGCGCCACGGCATGCTACCTTGCCATCATTCCCATGGACTTCCTCGCCCTCGACTTCGAGACCGCCACACCGCAGGCCGACAGCCCCTGCGAACTGGGCATTGCCGTGGTGCGTGGCGGGGTGGTGCGCGAGGTGCGCAACTGGCTCATCAAGCCGCGGCAATGGCCCTACTTCAGCCCATGGAACGTGGCCGTGCACGGCATCCGGCCCGATGACGTGGCCTCGTCGCCGCGCTGGGACGACATCTGGGAGGAGGTCGCGGACCTGCTGGACGGCAGCACGGTGGTGGCGCACAATGCGGCCTTCGACATGACGGTGCTCCGCAGCACGCTCGCCAGCCACGGTCTGCCGCATCCCACCTTCCATTACTTCTGCAGCGTGAGCATGGCACGCCGGGTGTGGCCTGGTCGCACCTCCTACGGCCTCGGGCCCATGTGCGCCTTCCACGGCATCCCCCTGCGACACCACCGCGCAGGCAACGATGCCGAGGCCACGGCCGAGCTGGTGCTGCGTGCCACCGCCAACAAGGCAGACAGCGACATCGCCCGATTCCTGCTGGACACCAAGGTCAAGGTCGGGGCGTTCTATCCCGGCGGGCACCGCACACCCGGCGGCAAGGTGGTGACCGCGGCCTTCCCGGGTTGACCGATCGCGGCGCGCGGCGGTCAGTCCACCTTCACGTACATCTTCCGGATGCGCATCAGCGGCCCGGGGCAGTGCGTGCCGTGGCAGTTGGCACAGCTCTGCACCAAGGCGTTATACGCCTGCTTGCGGTCCTTCCGCGCGGCCTTGTACAGCGCATCCATCTTCTGCTGGTAGTCCTTGCTGAAGGTGGGGAAGGTGATCGGGTCTATGTGCATGCCGTCTGTGGGCGTGGCCGACATCAGCTTCGCGATCTCCTTCGGGTACGGAGGCAGCTTCTTGTCCCCCCGGTTGATCGCGGCCTTCACGCTGTCCGCGTGCGCGGCCATGGTGCGCATCAGCAGGGCCAGTTCGCTGGGCGGTGCCACTTCCTGCACCACTGCCGCTGCGGGTTCCGCATCGGGCCGTGCGGCGAAGCAACCGGCAAGGGCGATGATGAGCACAAGAACGGTGAGGTGGGGCCGGGTGGTCATGCGATCGAAAGGTAAGAAGCTGCCCTGCGCCTGTCACAATGGCCGTGCCGGACCCGAGGCCCGATCTTTGGTCCATCCGCCCCATGCAGCCGGTGCACATCCCTGTTCCCCATCCACGCCGCCCCTCGCGCATGGCCCTCACCGCCATCCCGCCGGCGCTGGTGGTGCTCGTGCTGGGCGCCATCCACATCATCAATGGGGCCTTTGAGCTGGACCTGGCCCGCTACGGACTGCTGCCCCGCACGCTGAAGGGGCTCATCGGGGTGCTCACGGCCCCGCTGTTGCATGGCGACCTGGAGCACCTGCTCAACAACGCCTTTTCGGGCTTCGTCCTGGGATGGGCGCTGCTCTATTTCTATCCGCGCATCGCCGGCCGCGTGGTGGCCTATGGCTGGTTGGTCACCGGCGTGCTGGTGTGGCTGGTGGGCCGCCCGGATCACCACATCGGGGCCAGCGGCGTGGTCTACACCATGGCGGCCTTCCTGTTCACCTCGGGCATCATCCGCAACCAGCGCACCTTGATGGCCCTGGCGCTGCTGGTGGTCTTCCTCTATGGCAGCATGGTCTGGGGCATGTTCCCGCTTGTGCCGCGCATCAGCTGGGAGAGCCATCTGTTCGGCGCCATCGTGGGCGTGGTGCTCGCCGTGGCCCATCGCCAGGTCCCGCCCGCCGTGCAGGACCCGGTCATCGTGCTCGATGATCCCGATGACGAGGATGATCCACAGCCCTTGGAGGGCACGGACCCCGGTGATGAGGTGGATGAGCGCCGACTGAAGTGGGAGCGGGAGCTGCGAAAAGGATCGCCCCGTCGGGAGGACGGGGCGATGACCACAACGTGGGATGACCTCGGTTGATCCTCACTGCGCCTTCAGCGCGGCGAGCTCTTTCCCGGCGCCCAGCAGCTTCAGCAGACCGCCTTCCATCTTGTAACCGTCCACCTGGCGAAGCAGCCCGGTGATGGCGTTCTCGGTGGGCTGGATGCCCTCACAGTACTTCTTGGTGCTGCCGATGTCGGAGAAGCTCAGGGCCGTACCCTCCATCTTGTAGCCGCCCATCAAGCGGTTGCAGCCGCCGAAGCCCTGCAGTTGGTCCCCGGCCAGTTGCAGCCACGGCAGCTCGGTGCCTTCGGGCAGCTTCAGGGCCTCGCCGGCAATGGATTGGAACACCCACTTCTTGTCCAGGAGGGACGTCATCTCCCCGGCCTTGTTCTTGCACGTGTTGGCGCTCAGGATCATCAGCAGGGAAAGGGCCAGGGCAAGCTTTTTCATGGGGTTGACGGCTTGGTCAGAGCGTACTGTACCGATCGCGTGCCGATCAGTTGTTCAACATCACCGGCATCACCAGCATCAGGATATCCTCGCCCACCTCACCGGCCTCACCGGGCAGCAGGATGCCGGCGCGGTTCGGCGCGCTCATCTCCAGCATCACGTGCTCGGTGGAGAGGTTGTTGAGCATGTCCATCAGGAAGCGCGAGTTGAAGCCGATGGTGATCTCCTCGCCCTCGTAGGCGCAGGTCAGCGACTCCTTCGCCTCGTTGGCGTAGTCCAGGTCCTCCGCGCTGATGGTGAGCTGGCTGCCGTTGATGTGGAGGCGCACCTGGTGCGTGGTCTTGTTGGAGAAGATGCTCACCCGGCGGATCGAGCTCAGGAAGGTCCCGCGGTCGATCGTCAGCTTGTTCGGGTTGGTCTTCGGGATCACCGCCTCGTAGTTGGGGTACTTCCCGTCGATCAGCCGGCACACCAGCACGGTGTTGTCGAACTTGAAGGCGGCGTTGTTCTCGTTGAAGTCCACGGTCACTTCCGAGTTGGAGGCGCCCAGGGTGTTCTTCAGCAGGTTCAGCGGCTTCTTGGGCACGATGAAGGAGGCGGCCTTCGGGGCCTGAATGTCGGTGCGCTTATAGCGGACCAGCTTGTGGGCGTCGGTGGCCACGAAGCGCACATCCTCCTCGGTGAGCTCGAAGAAGATGCCGCTCATCACCGGACGCAGGTCGTCGTTGCCGGTGGCGAAGATGGTCTTGTTGATGGCCGTGGCCAGGGTACCGGCGGGCAGGTTGAAGCTGGTGGCGCCCTCCAGCACGGGGCTCTTCGGGAACTCGGCCCCGTTGAAGCCGGTCATCTTGTACTTGCCCTGCTCGCTGCTGATCTCCACCCCGTGGTGCTTGCCATCGATGGAGAAGGTGAGGGGCTGCTCGGGAAAGGCCTTCAGCGTGTCCAGCAGCAGGCGGGCCGGGATGGCCACGCTGCCCTTCTCCTTGGCCTCCACGGCCATGGTGGCGGTGATGGTGGTCTCCAGGTCGCTGGCGGTCACCGTCAGTTGCTTGCCGTCGATCTCGAACAGGAAGTTGTCGAGGATGGGGAGCGTATTGCTGCTGGCGAGCACGCCCTGGAGCAGCTGGAGCTGTTTGAGCAGGGCGGTGCTGGATACGATGAATTTCATCGGATGGGATGCGTGTTTATGGAGCGGCGAAGTTAGCCGGGCCTCCAGCGGCGCATGCCCCTAGTTTTCAACACGGAGCCCCCTTTTTCCACAGTCGTGGATAACCCGTCCGGCCCTACGGCATCAAGGCCTCCACAGGCTGCAGGATGCGGTCGGTATACTGCCGCTGCACCACCACCAGCAGGGTGTCCTGGATCAGGGCCCGCATGCGCAGGTTGTCGTGCAGGGGCTTGGGCTTGCCGAACTCCGGTTCCTCGCCCACATAGGGCATGTACCAGAACTTGGCCGTGGCCGTGGCGCCATTGCGTTCGGTGGTGCGCAGGATGAAGTTCGGGGCCGTGGCCAGCAACGAGTCGCGTGAGGCGGGCTTCAGGCTGCGCTCGATGTACTCGTAGTTGAACTCCTGGAAGGGGAGGAAGAGGCCCTTCACGAACACCGTATCCATCGGCAGGGCGCCGCCGTTGCCGTCCAGCAGGCGCACGCGGCCATCCTCCAATTGCTCCGCGCGGTAGCGGTTGTTCCGGCGTTCCGGCTGCTCCACCTCCAACGCGGCCAGCTGGTACAGGTCCTTGTAGCGGTACACGGGGTTGTCGCGCCAGATGTCCAGCTCCGTGTGGAACCGGGTGTTGAGGATCCCCGTGAAGCCGGTCATGCCCACCACGAAGGGCACGCTGCTACGGCCTTTCTCGTTCTCCAGCAGCATGTAGGTGCCGAAGTGGTCCTTGGTGGCGTGGCCCACGATCCAGGTCTTCGCCGGCTTGCGGCCGCCCTGGTAGATCTCCACTTTCTTGGCGCCCGCGCCCATGAACTTCAGCACGGTGGCCTCGGCGCTCTTGGGCACCGGCGTGCGCACTTCCACGCGCTTGAAGGTGCGCAGCAGCACGCCCACCTCGTGCTGGCGGGCCATGAAACGCCCGTTCACCGTCCAGCCCTGCGGGGTGCGGCGCAGGTCGATGCTCCGGCCTTCCTTGTCCGCAATGAAGATGCGGTCCACCCGCGCGGTGTCCTCCACCACGAAGTCGCTCAGCGGACGGGCCAGGGTGGTGGGGCGGTTGGTGCGGTAAAGCCAGAACGCGGCGGCGCCAAGCAGCAGCAGCACGATCGTCAGGACGAGGCGTCGGTTCATGGGTCAGGATGCCTTGGGGGCCGCGGCACGGCGCCGGCGGGCCAGGTTGAAGAGGATGCCGAAGCCAATGCTCAACAGCACAGGCACAGCGATGTTCACCAGCTGCCAGCGGGTGCGCTCGCTGGCGATGCGCTCGGGATCGAGCTGGCGCAGCAGGATGGTACGCGAACGGATGCTGATCAGGCTCCGGTCATCGAGCAGGTAGTTCATCGCGTTCATCAGCAACTCGCGGTTGCCGTAGATCTTGGCGTTGGCGTAGCGGTCGAAGCCCAGCATGTAGTACATGCCCTTCTGGGCGTCCACGCGGTTGATGATCACATCCCCATCGCTGATCACCAACTGCGCGGTGGGCTTGCCCTGCTCGCGGTAGCCCACGTTGGGGTCCTGCGTGAAGTTGGCTGGCAGGCGGTCGCGGTAGGCGCTGGTGAAGGGGCCCTCCAGCAGCACGGCCACCGGCAGGTGCGGGGTGCTGCGCTTTTCGAAGCCCATGTCCATCTCCACCACGTTGAGGCTGATCCGCACCGGGTTGCGCTGGGCGTAGGAGCGGGGCGAAGTGGTGAGCAGGATGGTCTTGCGGATGCTGTCCGTGCCGATGGTGTCCAGCGTGCTGGCGAAGCGCAGGTGCACGGGGTCGATGTTGCTCACGATGGGGTGCTCGGCCTGCGGGATCAGCACCGGCTCGAAGTACCAGGGGAAGCGCTCCAGTTTGCGCTGGTTGCCGTAGGGTTGCGTGTAGATCTCGATCGGGGCGCAGCTCTGGTCCAGGATGATGTCCTTGTTCACCCGCGCACCGTAGGCGAACAGCAGCTCGTCGATGCCCAGTTCCAACGGCGTGGCGATGGAGAACTGGTTCTTGCGCAGGCTGTCCAGGTTGGCGTTCATGGCGTCCACCAGCCACAGCACCTTGCCGCCGTTCATCACGAACTGGTCGATCACGTAGAGGTCGCGCGCCGCCAGCGTGCTGTCGGGCTTCGCCACCACCAGCGCATCGTAGTCGTTCACGCGGTAGTTCATGCCCTCCACCTTGCGGCTCAGGGCGTCGATGCGCTCGCCGATGGTCACCTCCTCCACGTCGTACAGCTCCTTCCAAGCGTTCACCATGTCCATCACGCTCATGCCCGAGGCCTCGCGGTGGCCGGTGAGCATGGCGATGCGCGGACGCCGCATGGAGGTGGCCTGGCGGATGGCGCTGGCCAGCTCGTACTCCAGGTTGTTGATGGAGCGGTTCACGATATCCGCGTCCGGGGTGCGCAACTGCGTCTTCAGCAATTGCACGGGCACGGTGCGGTCGCGGTAGGTCACCAGCGCACCGGGGAAGACGATCACCTCGCTGTAGCCGGCCTTCTCGCGCAGGCGGATGCTGCTGTAGGTGAGCCCGGCCTTCTGCAGCTGGTCGTAGAACTCGTTGCGGGTCTTCTGGTCGGTGCTCTCGCTGGGGTCGATGAAGCTGTACTGGATGTTGTCCCCGGCATGCACGCGCAGCTCGTCCAGCAGGTCGCGGGTGGCCTGCGACAGGCGTTCCAGGTCGGCGGGCAGGGCACCGGTCAGGTACACCTTCACGTACACGATGTCCTCCAGGCCCTTGGCCAGCTCCTCGGTGGCCGGTCGCAGGGTGTAGCGCTTCTCGCTCGTGAGGTCCAGGCGCAGGCGGAAGAAGCTGCCGATGAAGAGCACCAGCAGCACGATGCCGATGCCGAGCACCAGCTCGAAGAGGTCGCCCTTGCGAGGACTGCCGGAGGAGGGTCTCTTGAGCGTGCTCATCTCACCAGGTGCGGCTTTGCAGCGCGGTGCGCGTGAGCAGCAGGAAGATCACGATCACCGCCCCGAAGTAGAGCGCATCACGGAGGTCCAGCACCCCCCGGCTCATGCTCTGGTAGTGCGCCTGGATGCCGATGGACTTGATGGGACCTTCCAGCGCGCCTACGGCCTGGAAGTCGGCGATCAGGTCGAAGCCGAGGTAGAGGAAGAAGCAGGCGAAGACGGCGATCAGGAAGGCCACGATCTGGCTGTCGGTGAGCGCCGAGGCGAAGATGCCGATGGCCGTGAAGCTCGCCGCCAGGAAGAAGAGCCCGATGTACGAGCCCACGATGCCGCCGGTGTCCAGGTTGCCCTTGGGCATGGCCAGCTCGCTCAACGACCACCAGTACACCAGGGTGGGCAGCAGGGCCAGCAGCACCAGCAGCACCGCCGCGATGTACTTGGCCAGCACTACCTGTAGTTCGGTCAACGGCTTGGTCAGCAGGAACTCGATGGTGCCCGTGCGCCGTTCCTCGCTGAAGCTGCGCATGGCCACCGCCGGCACCAGGAAGAGGAAAACCCAGGGCGCGATGAAGAAGAGCGGCGCCAGGTCGGCGTAGCCCTTGTCCAGCAGATTGTCCGGGAACACCCACAGGAAAAGGCCTGTGAGCAGCAGGAAGACCACGATGACGATGTGGCCGATGAGGGACCCGAGGAAGCCCCGCAGCTCTTTGAGGATCAGTGCCGTCATACCGGAAAGGGGCGCCAAGATAATCCGGCGTTCCCGGCCGCACCGAGCCGTTCCTCGATCCGGTGCTTTTGTTCCATGCTGCCAGCCCCCACCACTCGCCACTCGCTACTCGCCACTCGCCACTCGCCAACTCGCCACTCGCCAACTCGCTACTCGCCACTCGCCACGCTCAGAACTCGATCACCGTCTTCCGGTCCTTCTTCGGCTTCTTCGGGATCTTGTCGGCGTCGGTGCTGCAGTAGTTGCGCACGATGAACTGCGCGTCCTTGTCGCCGAGCTCACCGCTCACGCGCCAGTCGGTGCACGCCAGGTCCTTGTCGCCCAGCTGGTAGTGGCAGTCGGCCCGGTAGTAGTGGGCCTCCTTCAGTTCCTCGCCACCATCGGCGATCACCTCGGTGAAGCGCGCAATGGCCTCGGGGTACCGCTTCAGTTCGAAGAGCAGCACGGCCGCGCTCATCTTGCCGCCAGCGATGGTGGGGTCGATGGCCAGCGCCGCCTCGATGTCGGCCAGGCCCGCGTCCTCCTTGAACAGTTCGCCCTTCACCACCCCGCGCAGGAACAGGGCGTTGGCGTGCTGCGGCGCGTTCTCCAGCGCCCGGTCCAGGTCGCGCAAGGCCCCATCGTTGTTGCGGCCCACGTAGTTGGCGCAGGCCCGGTTGTACCACGCATCGGCATCCTTCGGGTCCAGCTTCAGGGCGCGCTCGGCATCGTTGACAGCCTCCTTCACCCGGCCTTCGCTCACGTACACCGCCGAGCGGCTCACGTACAGGCGGGGGTCGTCCGGGGTGTACTTCTCGGCCTTGGTGTAGTCCACCAGGGCCCCGTGCAGGTTCTTCTGACGCTGCTTGATGTCGCCCCGCAGCTTGTAGCCCCCGGCGATGGTCTGGTCCGCGGCGATCGCCGAGTCCGCATAGGCCAGGGCGATGGTCAGCTCATTGGCCTGATAGGCGGTGCGCGCCTTCGCCAGGTGGGCGGCAGCGGTGCCCTGTGCCTGGGCAAGCAGGGGAAGTGCGGCAAGGAGAAGGACGACGTGACGCATCAGCATGGGACGAAGATCGGTGAAAGCGGCGTTGAGCGCCAGTGGATCCTTCCTCAAGCGAGGACCGTGCCGGACAGGATGGCTTCCAACCTCGACGGAACCGGGCGATCGATCGCCGGAACGTTCACACCAGATGCTCGCGGTCCACGCTCCACGCCTCGGCCGGGGCCTCGAACAAGGCCTTCACCACGGGCCACACGTCCGCGAAGACCGCGCTGGTCCGGTAGCGCTCCAGGTCGTCCGGGCCGTCCCAATGGCTGTAGGTGAAGAAGATGCGTGGGTCGTTCACGTCGTGCAGCAGCTCCAGGTGCAGGCAGCCGGGAAAGCTGCGGATGCGTGGCTTCCACCCCTCGAAAAGCTCCTGGAACCGGGCCACCTCCTCGCGCCGGAAGGTCATTTTCACGATGCGTACGATCATCCTGCTGGGCTATCGGCGTTCGGCGAACTCCACGCGCACCGGCGAGCCCTCGCGGGCCCCGAAGAGCCGCGCCGCGCCGCCGCCATGGCCTTCCGCCCCTTTGTTCACGGCGATCTCCAGCAGACCGTTGCTGCCGAAGAAGGCCACCTTCTCACCATCGGGCACCTCGCCATAGGTGGTGTGCAGTTGCGTGATCTCGTCCTCCTTGCTCGCGAAGCCGATGCGGAACGGACGCCCGTGGCCCACTTCCTCGAACAGCTTCCGGCGGATGTTCGTCACCAGGTTGCCGTAGCCGTCCACGTGCACCACCTTGCCCCGGATGGCCGAGGCGTCCACCGCCGGTTGGAAGCCGATCAGCTCCCGCACACGCTCCACCCGCCGGCCGATCACATCGGGCGTGCCGCCCCGTGCCAGGTGGCAGGCCACCTTCACGAACACGTTCTTCACGGGGAAACTGCGGTGGTCGGCGTCCAGCTTCATCGTCAGCTCGAAGGCCTCCTGGGGCTGGCCCTCGAAGAGCAGCGAAAAGAGACCGTTGTCGGCGCCGATGAAGTAGTGGCCCTCGTGCCGCACCACCAGGTGCGCGGTGCGGCCATCGGCCTCGGGGTTCACGCCCACGATGTGGATGCTGCCCTTGGGGAACTCCGCCCAGGCATTGCCCAGCGTGAAGGCCGCGCCCGCATTGTCGAAGGGCTTCACCTGGTGGCTGATGTCCACGATCTGCGCGCCGGGGAATTGCGACAGGATGGCACCCTTCACCGCGGCCACGTAGTGGTCCTTCAGCCCCATGTCGGTGGTGAGGGTGATGATGGCCATGGCAACGGTGGGAGCGCGGGCAAGGGCTACCTTCGGCGCACAAAACTATCCGTGCCGGAGGGCGCCTTCCGGAGAATGTTTCAACAACCGCGAGTTTTCCATTGAGCGAGAAGCTGATCACCATCACCGGTGTCGATCCGGTAGCGGTCCTGGGGGCCAACGACGCCCACCTGCGCCTCATCAAGCCCCTGTTCCCGAAGCTGAACCTCATTGCCCGGGGCGATACGCTCAAGGTCTCCGGGGCCGAGGCGGACATCGCCCTCTTCGAGGAGCGCTTCAACGAACTGGTGGCCCACGTGGCGCGCTACAACGAACTGCCCCGCAAGGTGCTGGACGACATCATGGGCAGCGGCGAGGCCCCGCGCAGCGAGTCCGGTGAGGACGCCGACGTGCTGGTCTACGGCAACGCCGGGCTGCGCGTGAAGGCCCGCACCCTCAACCAGCAGAAGCTGGTGAAGGCGGTGGAGGGCAGCGACATGGTCTTCGCCATCGGACCGGCCGGCACCGGCAAGACCTACACCGCCGTAGCCCTTGCGGTGAAGGCGCTGAAGGAACGGAAGGTGCGCCGCATCATCCTCACCCGCCCGGCCGTGGAGGCGGGGGAGAACCTCGGCTTCCTGCCCGGCGACCTGCGCGAGAAGCTCGATCCCTACCTGCAGCCGCTCTACGATGCGCTCAAGGAGATGATCCCCGCCTCGCGCCTGGCCGACCACCTCGACGAGGGCATCATCCAGATCGCGCCGCTCGCCTTCATGCGTGGCCGCACGCTCGATCACGCCTTCGTGATCCTCGACGAGGCCCAGAACGCCACGCTGCCGCAGCTCAAGATGTTCCTCACCCGCATGGGCCGCAACGCCAAGTTCGTCATCACCGGCGACGTCACCCAGGTGGACCTGCCCGACCGCCAGCCCAGTGGCCTGATGCCCGCCGTGGCCATGCTCCGCCACATCGAAGGCATCAACGTCATCGAGCTCGACGAGAAGGACGTCATCCGCCATGAGCTGGTGACCCGCGTGCTCGGCGCGTTCAAGGAACTGGAGCAGAAGACCGACAAGAAGGACCGCCCCCAATGACCACCGCACACCCCGGGACACTGATGCGTTCCGACCTCCAGCACCCGCTCATCACCAACGTCTACCGCGGCAAGGTGCGCGATGTGTACACCCTGTCCGACGGCCGCATCATCCTGGTGGCCAGCGACCGCATCAGCGCCTTCGATGTGGTGCTGCCGCGCGGCATCCCCCACAAGGGCCAGGTGCTCAGCCAGCTCAGCTGGCACATGCTCGGCCTTACGCGCCAGGTGGCGCCCAACTGGGCCGAGGCCTCGCCCGACCCCAACGTGGTCATCGGGGCCGCCTGCAGCACGGTGAAGGTGGAGATGGTGGTGCGCGGCTACCTCGCCGGCCACGCCTGGCGCACCTACCAGGCCGGTGGGCGCACGCTGTGCGGGGCCGCCCTGCCCGAGGGGATGAAGGAGAACGACCGCTTCCCCACACCCCTCATCACGCCCAGCACCAAGGCCGATGTGGGGCACGATGAGGACATCACCCCCGACGAGATCCTGGCGCGCGGCCTCTGCACGCCGCAGGAGTGGGACACCATGCAGCGCTACGCCCTGGCGCTCTTCGCCGAGGGCAGCCGCATCGCCGCCGAGCGCGGCCTGCTGCTGGTGGACACCAAGTACGAGTTCGGACGCACCCCCGATGGCCGCATCCTGCTCATCGACGAGGTGCATACGCCCGACAGTTCCCGCTACTTCTACGCCGACGGCTATGCCGAACGCCAGGCCAGCGGCGAGCGCCAGAAGCAGCTCAGCAAGGAGTTCGTGCGCGAATGGCTCATCGCCGGCGGCTTCATGGGCAAGGAGGGCCAGCAGGTGCCCCCCATGGACGATGCCTTCGTGCAGAGCGTCACCGAGCGCTACGTGGAGCTCTACGAGCGCATCACCGGCCAAGCTTTCCACCCCGCACCCACGGAGGACATCAACGTGCGGATCCAGCAGGCGCTGGAAGCTTACCTCGGCTGAGGTGCGCTTAACTTTGAGGCAGGCGTATGGCACCCAAGGCGATCAAACCGGACATTGAGGGCTATGCGTTCTACTTCTGGAGTGAGGAGGGCGCAGAGCCACCGCATGTGCATGTGAACAAGGGCGATGGGCATGCCAAATGGTGGCTGCTGCCGGAACCTGTGGAGGTCTATTCCTACGGGTTCAAGAAACAGGAGAGGAAACGGATCCACGAGTTGATCAACACGCACCATGGAACGATCATCAAAGCCTGGAACGCGCACTTCAAGCGCCAGTGACCTTCGATCACCGGATCCATTGGACCGCTTGATCATGGAGAAGGGCTTGCGGATCACGGAGGTGGCGGTGGCCAATCATGCCGTTGTCCTGCGGCTCAACAACGGATCGGTGTTCGCAGAACCATTGGATGGCATCCATGCACTGAGCGATGCCACTCCCAAGCAATTGCAGCAGTGTGAGGTATTTGCCGGTGGGGTGGGCATCGCCTGGCCCAAGCTCGATGTCCACTTGTCCTTGAAAGGCTTCCTCACGAACATGGTCCGCAACGAGCTCATCCGGCGCCTGACGGTCGAACCCAAGCCTGGAGCACGTGGCCACGGAAAGGTGCGTCGTGGGGTTGAGGCCTGAGCAGGGAATGAACTCCCACCCGGTGCGTTCCGCGCATCGTAGAATGAATACAGAAAGGCTTCCTTGGTCCACAGCGCCGAACGCTACGTGGAGCTCTTTGAGCGCATCACCGGCCAAGCTCTCCACCCCGCACCCCGAGGATAGCAATGCCCGCATGCATCGGGCGGTATCAGAGTACTTGGGGTAGGCGGGGCGCGTGTTCCCTAAATGCGGTGGTCATTCGGTGTTGACCGATGTTGCGCGGCTTTGCGCGTAATGGCGGTCAACGGTTACGCATATGGCCAGTGGCGGTTTGCGGGCTGCATACCTGTCCGCCAGCACAGAAGCTGATGCGGGCTACAAAGCTTCAAATACCCACTTCCCCCGCCATTGGCTATATGCGATGTTAGCGGTAGTTTTTTATTCAATTCTTTTTAATATTTCTTTGAGTTTTAGTCCAACATTTAGTTTGTCAAACAGCTTTTCAGATATTTTCAATGAATTTTGAAAGGCTGTATTTATGTTTTTAGGGTTTAAATCAGATGTTGTAAGTATAAATTCTGAATACCAATCTTGGTCAATATCTTTTTCCAAACTTTTCGTCGGGCTTTCCCAATGTTGAGTTTTATTTGTTACTGTTCTGATGAGCCAAAGTAAGTATTTTTGAACAGTCGTCAAGCTTTGGTGGGCGTGGGCAAATTCTTCTCTTTTGATTAAATTGTTCGTTGTCAGCAAAACATTCAGTAATGATTGGCTTAGCCACAAAATATTTTCGTCTGTGGTTCTATCAGGGAATTTTACTTTGATTTGATTTAGCGTTTCCGTTAAAAGTCCGTCTTTGTCAATTAAATTCATTTGGTCAAAATCACTGAACGCAACAATTCCTTCCCACGATTTAATGATTTTTATTTCGTCTGTTTTTAAAAAATGAAATTCGCCTCTAATCATATTCTCAAAAATAGCGACTTCACTTCCGTATTCATTAATGAAATATAAAGCGACAGGATAAACTTGGTTTACCCATTCTTCAGCCGAAAAGTTTTCTTTGGTTTTTAGAAAGATGTAAAATTCGATGTCAGAATATTTGTCGCCTTCATTTTTAGTAAATGAACCGTACATAAAAACTGCGGAAACATTTTCGTCTTGTTGAGCTATTGATTTGGTTTTGTTAATCATTTGTAACTGTGTCATTGTTGTAAATTTTAAATTGTTGATAAATACAAATCATCATAACTTTTGAGAGTAATGATTTATTTCTGTTTTTATTTTTA
>CAUJFM010000146.1 GCA_963169595.1 Bacteroidota bacterium
GCCTTGGGTGCGGTAGAGTTTCCAATCGCTGTTCTCCAGCGCGCTGAAGTACATGAAGCCGTTGTCGGCCGTATGGTAGTTGAGACCGGGGATGTGCGCCAAGGCGTAGGTCCCCGCGTGGATCACGGAGGTACCGGCCAAGGTGCCGTCGGATGCGATCAGGCCGGTATGGCCGGTAACGATGAACTTGTCGTTGTTCTTCGACCACAGCATCACCACCGCCCCCGTTGCGCCCGCCTCGTTGATGGTGGCGAAGGGTTGGGTGCCCGCTTCGGTGCCGTCGCTCACCCACAGCTGCGGGCCGTTGGTGCCGTCGTTCGCGAGGAAGTAGCCCTTGCCGTTGAAGTCGAAGCCTTGGAAAGCGGGGAATGGCGAACCGAAGGTAGTGCCCGTACCGGGGTTGATGTCCTTCACGCGATGGGTGCCTGCGGCGGAACCGTCCGTCACCCAGAGTTCGAAGCCTCCCTCTGCATCATGGCCGGGGAACAACAGCTTGCCTTGTGGCAGGGGAATGCCTGCGTATGCGAAGAGCAACGAATAAGGCAGCAGGGCCAATTGTTCGGCAGGCTGGCCAGGACGCACGCACCACAGCAGGAAGTTGGTGGTTCCGGCCTGCTGGGCAAAGAAGTAGATGTTGTCGCCGCTGGTGATGATACCGCCATTGGTGGTGGTATAGCCGGCGGGGCCGCCCACGTTCGCCAGTTCGGTCACGCTGCCGCTGAGGTCGTCCAGCCGGAAGAGCTTGTTGGCACCGCCGCCGTCGTTGGCGAACAGCAGGAGGCTGCTCCCGTGCTCCCGGAAGCCGAGGGGGCGGCCGTGGTTGAGGAACGAGTTGAAGCCACCGGGCCAGAAATCGCGCACCAGTTGCGGCTCTTGGGAATAAGCATCGGAAGGCATGCCCGCAACAAGCGCAAAGGCCACCACAGCGTTATAGATCCTCTTGTTCATGGTTGCTTGATACGCCAAACGTAGGGGGATGGGTATCCGTGATCTCCCGTATTCTGGCCCCGAGGTATCCACAAGGGATCGTGGAGTTCGGCAAGGCTAATGCCGGGCCGTGCAGGTTTGTGCCTCAAGCGTGCATAGACCACGCCCCCGTGTGCATCGACCCCGAATGGTTCAGCCTCCCTGACCGATCTTCGCCCTATGCCCCCAGCAACCGCCACCAACCTCACCGCCTTCCAACAAACCATCTGCGAAGGCATCCGTTGAGCTTACGCATGCAGCCCCCTCACATCAGTTCTTCCAGCTGCGCGAAGGGCACGCACTCGGCGTTGGGCCCGATGGTGTAGCGGTGCTCGCCGGGGTATATCACGCGAAGCAGGTCCAGCTTCAGGTCGGCCATGCTCACGTGCATGCTCTTGGTCATGCGCGGGGCGTCCTCTCGCTTGATCTCTACGCCCACGCGCTTGCCTTTGTAGAGGAAGAACATGTCCATCTCGGAGCCGGAGTGAACGTTGTAGAAGTAGAAGTCGCGCAATTTGAGGGCGCTCACCACCTGCTCCATCACGAAGCCTTCCCACGAGGCGCCGAGCTTGGGATGGTGCATCAGTTCGTGCATGGTACCAATTCGTTGGAGCGCATGGAACAGACCGGGATCACGGAAGTAGATCTTGGGGCTCTTCACCAGCCGCTTGCCCACGTTCTCGTACCACGGCAGCACACGCCGTACCATGAATGTCTGCTCCAGCGCATCGAGGTAGGAATTGGCCGTGTGGTAGGTGATACCCATGGACGCGGCGATCTCCGAGGCGTTCCAGATCTGGCCGTGGTAGTGCGCGAGCATGGTCCAGAAGCGGCTCATCACACGCGGCGAAAGCGGAAATCCGAGCTGGGCGAGGTCGCGTTCGAGGAAGCTCTGGATGAAGTCGGTCCGGCGCTCCATGCTCTGCGCATCGTTGCGGGCAAGGAAAGAGCGCGGGAAGCCGCCGCGCAGCCAGAGCCTGTTCGCCTGCGCAAGCCCCACTTCAGGCACGGTGAACCCGGCCATCTCCACGAAGGCCACGCGCCCCGCCAACGATTCGGATGCCTGCCGTGACAGCTCCGGCGATGCACTGCCCAACAGCAGGAAGCGGGCGGGCGTACGGGGCCGGTCGGCCAGCACGCGCAGTACCGGGAAAAGCGGAGGCTGCCGCTGGGCCTCGTCGATCACGACCAGCCCACGCAGATCCTTGAGCGCTGTGTACGGGTCGCCCATCAGGCTCAACGCGCTGGGCGATTCGAGATCGAACCAGTGCGCCGCCCGCTTCGTGCCCAGCTCACGCGCCAAGGTGGTCTTGCCGCACTGGCGCGGCCCCAGCAGCATCACCACCGGATTCCCACGCAGCTTCCGGTTCACCTCATTGAACAATCCTTCCCGCTTCTTCATGGGCGTAAATTAGAAATATCATTTCTATTTTTCAAGTATGTGTGTCACGCGATCCTGATCTTTGGCCGAGATTCCAATACATGAAATACAGAAATACCATTTCTATTTTTCATGTATGTTGAAAGTCTGGACCATTCCATTCAGGCCCGCGGGCAAGACCTGTTACGCATCGGCTCCCGGCACATGGCACGGCCTTCATCCAGCCCCATGCGCACGGGCCATGATGCGGTATGGCCCTTCGGTGCGAACTTCGCACCATGCCCGCTGCCATCACTTCCGACCTCACCGCCTTCCAAGCCACCATCCGCGAAGGCATTCCCGACGCCCTCCCTCCTGCCCGCCCGCTTGACCCCGGTGTAAGCCACGCCCCCAAGCGCAAGGACATCCTCTCCCCGGA
>CAUJFM010000147.1 GCA_963169595.1 Bacteroidota bacterium
GGGAAGCCCGTGCTGGACCGGCCGCGCCTGATCCTCGACATCTTCGCCCGCCGCGCCCGCACCGCACATGCCAAGACCCAGGTGGAGCTGGCCCAGTACGAGTACATGCTGCCCCGCCTCACCAAGCTGTGGACCCACCTGGAGCGGCAGCGCGGCGGCACCGGTACGCGCGGTGGTGCGGGTGAAAAGGAGATCGAGACCGACCGCCGCCTGGTGCGCGACCGGATCGCCCTGTTGAAGAGCCAGCTGAAGGACATCGACAAGCAGATGGCCACCCAGCGCGGCAACCGCGGCAAGCTGATCCGCGTGGCCCTGGTGGGCTACACCAACGTGGGCAAGAGCACGCTCATGAACCTGCTCAGCAAGAGCGACGTGTTCGCCGAGAACAAGCTCTTCGCCACGCTGGACACCACGGTGCGGAAGATCGTGCTGGGCAACCTCCCCTTCCTGCTCAGCGACACGGTGGGCTTCATCCGCAAGCTGCCCACTCAGCTCATCGAGAGCTTCAAGAGCACCCTGGATGAGACCCGCGAGGCAGACCTGTTGCTGCACGTGGTCGACATCAGCCACCACAACTTCGAGGAGCAGTACGAGACCGTGAAGCAGACCCTGAACGAGATCGGTGCCGGCGACCGGCCCGTGATCGTGGTCTTCAACAAGGTGGATGCCTACCGGCCCGCCCCGCACGATCCGGACGACCTGGCCCCCAAGCGCACCGACCAGTTCACGCTGGAA
The DNA here is from genome assembly GCA_963169595.1 of Bacteroidota bacterium. GTDB lineage: Bacteria > Bacteroidota > Bacteroidia > Flavobacteriales_F > PHOS-HE28 > PHOS-HE28. Next base: position 736 of record CAUJFM010000147.1, read on the forward strand.
GAGCTCAAGGCCAGCTGGATGGCCCGGATGGGCGATGAGGAGTGCATCTTCATCAGCGCGGCGAAGCGCATCAACATCGACGCCCTGCGAAGGCTGCTCTACGAACGGGTGAAGGCCCTGCACGTGGCGCGCTACCCCTACGAGAGCGACCTGCTCTACCAGGACAGCTATCTGCCTGACAGCCCCGAGGGCGACCAGTGATGGTGACCCGATGAACCGCGTGTCGCCCGGGCATACCTGGACCCCTTGATCCACGTTCGCTGTCAGCACCATGGCCAAACGTCCGGCAAAACGAGCCCCCAGAAAGAAAAGCGGGAAGCCCATCCCATGGCTGAAGGTGGTGCTCATCGCCTTCGCCGCGGGCCTCATCGCCTTCTTCACCCTGATGCAGACCGTGCGTATGGGCGTGTTCGGCGAACTGCCCAGCGAGGAGGAGCTCGGCAACATCCGCCATGAAGAGGCCACGCTGGTGCTGGCCGCGGACGGCACCATCATCGGCAAGCTCTTCGCCGAGGACCGCACCAACGTGCACTATGAGGACCTCCCACCCCACCTCATCAACGCGCTGGTGAGCACCGAGGATGCGCGCTTCTTCAGCCACCAGGGCGTGGACGGACGCAGCTACGTGCGCGTGTTCTTCCGCACCCTGCTCGGGCGCGATCGCAGCGGCGGCGGTGGAAGCACCATCTCGCAGCAGATCATCAAGAACCTCTACGGACGCGACGACCACGGCCTGCTCACCATCCCAGTGAACAAGATGAAGGAGGCCCTCGTGGCGCAGCGCCTCGAACGCGTGCTCTCGAAGAACGACGTGCTGGTGCTCTACTTCAACTCGGTGCCCTTCGGCGAGAACACCTATGGCATCGAGAGCGCCGCACAACGCTTCTTCGGCAGACCGGCCAAACGGCTCGCCATCCAGGAGGCCGCCGTGCTCGTGGGCATGCTCAAGGCCAACACCACCTACAATCCACGGCTGCACCCCAAGGCCTCGAAGGGGCGGCGCGACCAGGTGCTGGAGCTGATGCACGAACGCGGTCACCTGACCCGCGCCGAGACCGACAGCCTGCGTGCCCTTCCGCTGCAGCTGCGCTACACCGGCGGGGATGCCATGGACCTCTACGGGTACTTCACCCACCAGGTGGACCAGGAGGCCCAGCGGATCCTGAAGGACCTGGCGAAGAAGAGCGGCACCACCTACGACCTGCGCAAGGACGGGCTGCGCATCCACACCACACTGGACACCGAGCTGCAGCATGCCGCGCATGACGCCGTGCATGAGCACCTCGCGACCATGCAACCCAAGCTGGACCGCGAGCTGCGCGCCGCCGGCGCCCGCAAGGCCTGGGAGAAGCGGAACGCCAAGCGCGGGGGCAAGCGCTGGAAGAGCGACGAACAGCTGGTGCGCGAGGTATACGACCATGAAGGCCGTCGGCTGGACACGCTGACCTACCGCGATTCCCTCTGGCACTACCGCCGCCTGCTCAACGGGGCCGTGCTGATGATGGAGCCGTCCAGCGGCGCGGTGCGTGCGTGGGTGGGTGGCAACGACCACCGTTTCCTCCCCTACGACCTGGTGCAGGCACGGCGTCAGGTGGCGAGCACCATCAAACCGGTGGTCTACGCCGCAGCGCTGGAACGCGGCCTGCATCCCTGCACCTACCTGGACAACGAACAGAAGAGCTATGCGGAGTTCGATGGCTGGACGCCCGACAACTTCGACAAGGACAGCGTGGGCGGCGAGGTGGCCATGTGGCATGCCCTGGCGCGCAGCATGAACCGCCCCACCGTGGACCTCTACTTCCGCACCGGCGTGGACACGCTGCAGCAAGTGATGAAAGGCCTCGGGCTCCCCACCAAGGACGTGGACAAGCCCGCCATGGCCCTGGGCGCCACCGAGGTGAGCCTGCGCGAACTGGTGCCCGCCTACGGGGCCTTCGCCATGGGCGGCAAGCGCGTGGCACCGCAACTGATCACCCGCATCACGGACGCCGCTGGCAAGGTGCTCTACAAGGCCAAGGCCCCCAAAGGCGTGCAGGCTATCAGCGCCAACTCCGCCGCGGACCTCATCGCCATGCTGCGCCGCGCGGTGGATCAGGGCACCGGAGCAGCACTGCGGTCGCGCTTCGGGCTCACCGGCCCCTATGCGGGCAAGACCGGCACCTCGCAGGACTACAGCGATGCGTGGTTCGTGGCCTGCACACCGGGCCTGGTGGTGGGCGCCTGGGTGGGGGCCTTCAGTCCAGAAGTGCACTTCAACAGTGCACTCGGCACCGGTGGGTCGCTGGCCCTGCCCATCGTGGGCCGCACGCTCAGAACAGTGGAGGCATCATCCGCGCTCCGCAAGAAATACGTGCGGGAGTTCACGGTGCCGGAGGAGCATACGATCGACCTCGATTGTGAGGCGCGCAGGCAGCCCGGAGCGTTGGAGCGCCTCATCGAAGAGGCCTTCGGGCCACGTCGTCCGCGCGAACGGGACACCACGAACACCGAACGCCGCAACATCTTCGACCGGCTCTTCAAGAAGAAGGAGTAGCCGGCACCAGGCGTTTGCCGAGCCGTTCACGCAGCGCCATGAAGGGTCGTTCCCAATAGCGGAACACCAGCCAGCTCAACGCGAGGCAGAGCGCCCAATAGAGCACATACAGCACGATGGTGGCCGGCATCGAGCGCCCTTCCATCAATGGCAGGTACAGATGGCGCACCGGCAGATGCACCAAGTAGAGGGCGTAGGACACCTTGCTCAGGAGGACCACGGGGCGTCCCCATCGTGGCGCGTGCGTCCACTGGCTGAGCACCGGCAGGAAGAGCGCCATCGCGATCGCGGATAGGGTGAAGTACCATGTGCTGGTGAACCACAGGTGCGGTTCGCCATGAAAGAGCGCAGCAAGCACGAGCAGCACACCACCGATGAGGAAAGCGGGTGAACGAAGTCGCTGCCACCAAGCGATCGCAGTGACCTGTACCCAGGCCGCCAGCACCCCGAACCCGATCCCGTCCAGGCGGGTCACCACCAGCTTGCGGATGTACAGGTCCATCCCCTGAAGCGAGGCCACCTCCGGTGCGACCTGGAACCGGATCCAGGTGGGCACAGCGATCATCAGGAGGGCGGCCATGAGATAGGCACGACGACCCGCGTTCCCGAGCAGGGCCACCAGCACGAGCAGCACCGGGAAGAGCAGGTAGAACCACTCCTCGATGGCCAGCGACCACGACTCGAAGAAGAAGAGATCCACCGGCACATGGAGGTTCTGGAGGAAAACAAAATAGGCCAGCGTGTTGTGGTTCAGCAGGCCCATGGCCAACCCGTAGTGGACGAGCGCGATGTTGATGACCAGAAAGAGGTAATAGTTGGGCAGGGTGCGCAGACA
>CAUJFM010000148.1 GCA_963169595.1 Bacteroidota bacterium
CTCAAAGTCATTGTACAAACCCTCGTTAAATGACCTGGATCACCGATCAGAATCTGGACCCCACGCTGCCGGACTGGGGCGAAGCCTACAAGGACCTCTGCGCCATCATCAAGGCCAAGCTGCCCGAGGTCAAGCACATCGACCTGTACTACGGCCAGGACCAGGTGGTGGACCAGGACGGCAACTGGGTGCCGTTCCGGGCACCGGCCATCTTCCTGCAGTTCGAGGCGGCGCAGGTGAATGACCTGGGCGATAACACCCAGCAGCTGCTGATGGACATCACCATGTACCTGTGCATGGAGACGGTGCAGGACACCAACCATGGCAGCGCTGGCCAGCGCCGCGCCCTGGAGTTCGTGGGCATGCTGCGCAAGATGCACATGGTGATGCACGGTGCCGAAGGCGACCACTTCAGCCCGCTGAGCCGCGTGGCACTGGCAAAGAAGGCCGATGCCCCGCCCTACATGTACATGTACGGGCAGACGTACCGCTGCGTGCTCCTGGACAACAGCACCAGCAAGCAGTACGACTTCCTGGCGGCAGGCACCCTGGGCCTGGAGATCGAACCCTACAGCGCGCCACCAGTCACGGATGACCGCCTGGTGGTGGTGCGCAATACGGACAACACCTACAGCGTGGAGGTGACGGCACCCGGCGAGCACCTGCTGCCCAACGTGGTGCACACGGACAGCAACGGCGCACCGCGCAAGCTGCCCGCGATGACGCCCATGATCTGCACGCCTGCGGGCCCTGCGACGCCCGGCCGCGCCATACTCTACAACAGCAACGGCGATGAGCTGGACAGCGTGGATGTGCCTGCTGGCGAGGAGGTGCCTATGAGCGCTCCAGATGTGCTGGTGATGAGCACCAGCGGCCTGGTCCCTGTAGCGATGCGACCAGGCGGAGATGTGTGGGCGTTGCCCAAGATCCTGCTGCGATACTACCGTGGTGGTGGCCTCTATGCCCTCCCCGCGATAGGCGTTACTGGCAATGACTCCATCCTGGAGCTGGATGGGCTCGCATTCCAGGCTCGGCCATACCGCAATGCTCAAGGTCTGGACCTGGGCATAGAGGTGGCACTCGATGACCTGGTGAACGGCACACTGCCGAGGGTGCCATCGGCATCGGTGCAACGCCGGGATAGCGCTGGCAATGCGATCGGCAGCCCCATCACGGCACCTCCAGGCCCGGTGGTGGATGTGCCGTGCCCGGACGGCACCATTCAACGGCAGGACAGCCAAGGCACACCGATCGGTGGCCTCATCTCCGTGCTGAGTGGAGCGTCTGGCCAGCTGGTGCTCTGCCCGGATGGCGCGGTGCGCAGCGCTGCTACATCACCCGTCTACAGCGCAGCTGTGCGCAGCAACGGCATCCTCACCCTGGCGCCGGTCCGCATCGCGCGCGGCAATGGCACCACGCAGGACGTGGAGTACCGGCCCAACACCACCTCGCCGGTCTTCACAGAGGTCAACCAGTTGGACTTTCTCTTCGATCTGGCCGATGCCCAGACGCTTGCGTTCACCGTGGACGCCACCACGGCGGGCAACTACACCGTGCTGACCAGCGATGGCGCCAGTGGCACGCTAACCTTCAGCAAGAACGGCGGGGCCTTCGCCGCCCTTGGGGCAGGCATCAGCCTGGCCGCTGGTGACACCATCCGGGCGCGTCGCACCACCACCACCGCATCCGGATGGGTGCGCATCACCACAGCCTGAGCAATGGCCACAGCAGTGATCAAAGGCAGCATCCTCACCAGCACCCAAAGCCTTGCCGGCAACGGGGTGGATAAGTATGCCGCCATCAACAACCCACCCTGGCAATTCAACACCCAGGGCAGCATCAGCGTATGGTTCAAGCTCACTGCCCTGCCTGCGGTGAACGGGCCGGTCATCACGGTGTACGGCGTTGGCGATGGAGCTGCTGGAGCTACGCGACCGGTGTTCCTGTTCTGCATCACCAACCTGAGCGGCAACGTTCGGCTCCGCATCCTCAGCCGCCCAACCGATGGAGGCGCTGGCCTGGAGCGCATCGGCACCACATCGCTTACCACTGGCGTGTGGTACCACGTGGTGTTCACGGGCAACAACACCAACAGCCGCATCTACCTCAACGGCGTCGAAGAGGCCTACACGGTCGCCACCCTCACGGCCGGATGGTGGGGAGCGCTCACCTATGTGGGCTCCCGCCGCCATGCCATGTATGCCCGCTGGCTGAATGGATCCTATGGCCTGCACTTCCCTGGCCGCATCGCCTCGCTGGCCGTGTGGGGCAGTGCCCTCAGCCTGGCCGAAGTGGCAGAGGTGTACCGTGGTGGCCGCACCGCCAACCTCGCCAAGGTGAGCTTCGCCAACGTGCTCAGCCTGCTGGCCTGGTACCGGCCCGGCACCGAGATGAGCCTGCCCACCCTGCGCGACTGGTATCAAGGGCAGCACATGACCACCACCAACTTCGTGGCAGGGGACATTGTAACCGATCACCCACCGCTATGAGCACCGAGGTCTACTTCATCCGGCCCACGGCCGACGTGCCGCGGAAGGACGTGGCCGCGCCGCGCAGCCTGGAGACCCTGCGCCGCAGCCTTGACGGCGAGCTGTGCATCGTGGCCTTTGCCCAGGGCAATGAGCCCGAAGGTTGGGAGGACGGCATGACGGCGGAGGAGTGCATGGCCACGATCAACGCACCGGATGCCGTGGGCACCTGGTGGCAACCCGAGTAAGCTACTCGCGTGCCTTCCAGACGATGTCCTCGATCGTCCGCTCGCTGAGGTCGAACTCCTCGGCCAGCTTGGATACAACGTAGGAGGCCGTGTACTTGCGGGTGCGACCTACTCGCACAGCGCGCAGGGCCTCGTAACGGGCCACGATCTTGCCGTTGCGACGTTTGATGAGCTCGGGGTTACGTGCCATGGTAAGATGGTCAGTAGAGGGTGCAGCCGCAGAGGACCAGCGCCGCCAGGGCAAAGACGAATGCGGCGATCGCCAGCAGTGCCAGGCGCTTATTGCTCATGGGTGCACCAGGCGTTTGCGAAGGAGCTGCCGGGCGCGGTGAACGATCACCTTGGCATTGCCAGGGCTGATCTCGAAGTGGTCGGCAACCTCCTTGATGCTCAAGCCGAGCAGCATCTGCTGCATCACAGCCCTGGCCAACGGCGGCAGGGAGGCCACGGCCATGTGCAGGCGCTCGTGGGCCTGCCTGCGCTCCAGCTGGGCATCCGGCTGGCGCTCGTCACTGGCCACCCGCAGGTCAGCGCTCTCACTGATGGTGGCGCTGGGCTTGGCCTGCCGCTGGCGAATGGCCCGGATGCAGCAGTTGCGCGTCACCATGACCGCGTAGCCCAGGTGTTGGCCGCCGTCTGGCTCGGGCTGCAGAGGGCCATACTTGCGGAACCGTGTGATGATGCGCAGGCTTACCTCCTGGCGCACATCGGCCCGCTGGTGCGCCGGGATCGAATGGGCGTTGATGCACCACTTGATGGCGCCGTCGTAGCGGGTGAGGAAGTCCAGGGCGGCCTGGTCGGGACAGGAGCGCCCGGCCTCACCGGGCGCTCCCCGCAACATGGTACCTGATCCCGACTTCATGGATCACGAAGGTCGGATCGACCTTGTGGGATGCAATGAACAGGGCAGTGCTCACTTAACGTTCGTTAGGTAAACTTCCGTTCTCTTGTTGCGCAGGTTGTGGCGCTGCCCGATGGTGACCACCCGCAGGCCGTATTGCTTGGCCAGCTGCAGCACAACGGGGTGGTCGAACTCCGATATGCCGAAGCGCAGGCCGCTGGCCACCAGCTCGGCGAAGAGGTCGCGGGTGTCCTGCTCGCACCAGGCCGAGGCATCGTTGTAGTTGCACTTCGTGTCCAGGTACGGCGGGTCGGCATACACGAAAGCGTTGGTGCGCTCGCTCTTGCTCAGGGGTATTCGGCACAGCACCTGGCGGAAGTCGCAGTGCAGGAACTCGGTGTCGAAGAAGGCGTCCCGCGTTTGGGCGATACGGTCGTATAGCAGGCGCTTCGCGTTCTTGTTGTTCAGCTTCAGGGTCTGCGGCAGCCCGAGGAAGCCGAAGTTGCTCACCAGGAGGAAGCGCACCGCACGCCACACGGGATCGGTAGGCACCTCCTTCTTCCATGCCCGCCACAGGTCATCGTGGATGGGCGTGCTGCACCAGGCCAGCTCCAGCTCCTTGGAGCGATCCTGGATCACGCAGAACAGGTTGTAGACCTCGCTGTCCAGGTCGTTCACGATGCTGCGTGGGGCGCGCGGCTTGTTGAAGTACATGCCACCGGCGCCGAAGAAGAGCTCCACCCACAGGGTGTGCTCGGGAATGTGCGGCAACAGCTTGGAGGCGATCCGCCTCTTGTTGCCCAGTCGTGTGAGTATCATGGCCGCAAACCAGCGGCCAGCGCAGGCCCTGCGCCTAATCAGGTTCGCGTGGTGCGGGGTCCCTTGGGGCCGGGCTTGTTGCGTCGAATACCGCCCTTCCTTGCAACGATTGGATTGAGCTTAAACGGCACTCGCCTCAACTCAAAAGCGTAGTGTTCAAACACACCGTCCTTGCATCGGTTGTAGATGTGGTATCGAGGATACGCTGGATAAGCATTGCAGAACGCCGTAAGGCTGGACCACGCCTCCCACTCGTTCTTCTTCTTCCACCGGACTACGATCACGCTCTTCCTCTCCCGCGCCATGCGGCGTGATACGTGGCGCCCATGGTGCGGGTTGCGCCATGATGCCATCACGACCTTGCCACGCTGGCCTCGGATTAATGGCAGCACATATTGAGCGATCCTTCTACATTAGCGATATAAGAAACCCCATACCATGGAAGAGACACAAGGGACGAAGTGGTATGATCGCACCTGGCTGGTCATACTGCTGTGCATCACCATTTTCCCCGTCGGCCTGTACGCGCTTTGGAAGAACCGCAGCATAGCGATCGGATGGAAGTTGGGATATACCGCGCTGCTGGCCTTGGCCCTGTTCATACCGCGCGCCGAACCGAAAACAACCGAACCGAATCCTGCCGATGAGCCGCCTCCAACAGCTTCGGCAGCAGAGGCAAAGCCCGAACTTACCCAACACCAGAAGGACAGCGTTGCAAAGGCGGAGAAGGTGGCGGAACTGGAGGCCCGCAAGAAGAACACCGTTACAGCCGAGAACCTCGTACAGCACTACGTGAACAATGAAGTCCGGGCTGATGGCATCTTCAAGGACAAGACGTTCTATGTGGAAGGCGTCATCGCTGACATCGGCAAGGACATCATGAACAACATCTACGTGACGTTGGATGGACCAAGCGGCGACTTCCGCAAGGTGCAGTGCTTCTTCAATGACGCGGACATGGCTGCACAGCTGGACAAAGGCTACACAGTGGCCTTTGAAGGCCGATGTAGCGGCCTGATGATGAATGTGCTGATGAAGGACTGCCAACTGGTGAAAGGCACGTGGGCACTGGAGGAAGAGCTCAAGGCGCTACCCTGATCGAAATAACCTAACGAATGAACGAAGCCCCGCTTATGTCGGGGCTTCGTCATTTATGAGGAGCCCAGGTCTGCCAGACGAGAGCTACCGTCGGCTTTTCCCCTTGGAGGTGGCGACATAGTAGAGCAGTGCAATGCAGAAGGCCAGGTACAGTATGATGTTGCTCATGATGCAGCCCGTTGATTTAGGGCGGCGCAAGAAGGAACCGGTGCGATGGGGGAAAAAGGACAGTCGCACCAGCTCGTGATGCACGGCTTATTTTCTCCCAATGGGATCACGTACAAGGCAGCCGCTTTGCGGCACCTGGTTCAATGGGCCTTCAACCGCGGTCTAACGGGTGTTCCTACGCCGCTTACGCCTGCGCTGCCTGCGACGGCAGTGGCATAGGCGCAGTAGCAGGAGGGTGAGGAACAGAAGCGCGTCAAGGGTGTGGATGTTGTCTATCATCGGGGCCGAAGCTCCCGAGGCCTCACCACGGGAAAAACGACACCCCTACTTCAGAGGAGGCACATAGCGCCCCCTGAGCCTACCCCACAGCCATCTGCAACACCACCACAAGGCCGCGCCAATGGAGGGCAGCAGGGAGAATACAGTTCTCGCACGTGGGTGGTGTCCCATACCCATGTGGTGAAAATACGACAGCCTCAAGCTACTGGCATAGAGGCGGGTTCGTCAGCTGCTCTCCTTGGGTGATGCCCCGCCACAGTTAGTGCTTGCCACCACCGCGACGGGGCTTGTTCGTTTTCGCCGAGCCAGGGCCTCGAACTCCTCGCGTGCGGCAATGCGAGCAGCTTCACGCGCCGCTTCGATGATATCCTCTTTCGACTGGCCGTAGGCGGCTCCGGGTTCGGCGGCAACAGGCATGGCAGTCCCAGACGCCGGAAGTTGCGGCAGGCCCTGTCCGGTGATCAACCAGTGCAGGTTGACAGATGCAAATGATCTTGCAATGTCCTCCAGCATCCCAAAGCTCGGGAGGCTTTCTCCGGACATAACCTTCCTCACCCGCTCTGAGCGTTCATACCCAAGGGCTTCAGCCAGTTTGGCGACGTTGGGTATCCCGTGGAGGCGCATGATTTCCCCCAGGCGGTGTGGAAAACTATCCATGCAAATGTTCTTGCTAGTCGTGCAACTATGATTGTACGTTTGTCCCCGTTATGAATGACAATGTAAAAACCCGGAGCATTCACGAGCTAACGCCTGTCGCAAAGGCCAGGATCGTTCGGCAGCTGCGGAAGGGAGACCGACCGTTCATCGCGGAGGTTGTCGGCACATCTGCCGACTATGTGAAGAAGGTGCTCACTGAGAAGCGCGCGGACAAGTCCGTGCTGGCCCGCCGCATCTGGATGGCCGCCAACAGGCTCACCCTGGACCGTAACCGCCTCAAAGGAGAAATGGGCTCATGATCATCAGAGACGGAAAATACCTCCTTGAGCACGCCGACCTGGTCAATCCCGGCTGCATCTCAAAGCCAGCCTTCGACAAGGCTGTTCAGGCCGGTCGCATCAAGGTTGTGCAGAAGGGCGGAGGTGGGCACCCGGCCCTTATTGACTGGGAGAGCCTTCCGCAGCAGTTGCAGGAGCTAGTCCGAACTCATATGGGGGGATCACCCGAGCAGCTTATGGCGGCTCAAGTATTGGAGAGGTACCTGGAGCTGGACCCCAAGGACGAGGCCCACCTTGCCGAGTTCCGCGCCGCGAATGGCCTGGGCCTTTCGGCACAGAGCCGCGCCGAGCTGTTGCTGGCCTCCCGCATCATGGCCATGTTGGCCACCGTGGATGCGGTGCACAAGGAGGGAGGCAGCGCAGCGGTGAAGATGCACTACGGCATGAGCGTGATGCAGCTGAAGGCGCTGGTGCTCGACTTCGTGAAGCTGAACAAGGCCAAGCTGCCCAGCAAGTTCCCCACCAGCTTCGCCCGCCTGGAGGCGCGCAAGCGTGCCTACCTGCAGGCCAGAGCGGCAGGCATGGCAGGGGCGAGCACGTTG
>CAUJFM010000149.1 GCA_963169595.1 Bacteroidota bacterium
GCGAACAATGGAACAGTTTCATTTGTAACTGTTTCCAACGGAACCGTCATGCCCGCCTTCTCCATCGGTTTCTGGTGCTCCGTCGTGGCCCACCAGTACTTTGCCCGGCTTCAGCAGAAGCTGGCGGAGCTGGACATCACCAGCTGGTACTACGTGCTGCTGGTGATCGAGGAGGGTGGGGGCAAGTGGAGCCAGCAGGAGCTGGCCGACCGGCTGGACCTGGACAAGGTGAGCATGACCCGCGCCCTGGACCACCTGGGCGACCGCGGCTACGTGGAACGCTGCAGCTGTGAAGGCGACCGCCGCAAGCACCTGGTGAGGCTCACGCCCAAGGCAAGGCCCGTGGTGCTCACCATCCGCAAGGCCTACGAGGAGCTGAACAACGAGGTGCTGAAGGGCGTGAAGAAGGCCGACCGCGCCGCCTTCATGGCGCAGTTGATGGCGATGGTGGAGAACCTGCGGAAGGCGGGAACACCCGTGACCGTAACGAACAAGCGCGTACAGGCATGAACGAGCGAATGGACCTGCAAGGGGGAATGACCGATGCACGGCCGGGGATGAAGGGCGGTGCGTGGCGCAGCGGGAACATGCTGCTGGGCGTGGCCGTGCTGCTGGCCTCCTGTGGGGGCGATGTGGAACAGGCGCCCCAGGGTGGGCCGATGCAGGCCATGGCCGTGCAGGTGCATGTGCTGCGGCCCGGCGTATTGGACAACCGACTGACAACGACCGGCACGCTGCTGGCCAACGAGGAGGTGGAGATCGTGAGCGAGCTGGCCGGCCGCGTGCAGGCGTTGAACTTCAACGAAGGGGGTGGGGTGGCCGCCGGCCAGGTGCTGGTGCGCATCAACGACGATGAGCTGCAGGCCCAGCTGCGCAAGGCCGAGGCCAACCTGAAGCTGGCCCAGGACGACGAGGCGCGCAAAAGCCAGCTGCTCGCCGTGAAGGGCATCAGCCAGGAGCAGTACGATGCCGCCGTGACGCAGATGGCCGCCCTGCAGGCCGATGTGGACGACCTGCGCGCCCGCGTGACCAAATGCACCATCCGTGCGCCCTTCGCCGGCACCGTGGGCCTGCGCATGGTGAGCGAGGGCGGTTATGTGGCCCCCAACACCCGCATCGCCACCCTGCGGCAGACCGACCCCATCAAGTTGGAGTTCGCCGTGCCCGAGCGGCATGGGCGTGAACTGCGTGCCGGCACCGCGGTGGACTTCTTCCTGGAAGGCGACACCGCGCGCTACAGCGCCGAGGTCTACGCTGTGGACCCCAGCGTGGACGCCACCACCCGCACGGTGAAGGTGCGCGCCCGCACCCGCAACCACGGCAGCCGTCTGCTGCCCGGCGCCTTCGCCAAGGTGGACGTGCGGCTGGAGCGCATGAACGACGCACTGGTGGTGCCCGCCGAGGCGCTGGTGCCCGACATCCAGGGGCAGAAGGTGCTGCTGATGAAAGGCGGCAAGGCCGTGAGCGCCCGCGTGCAGACCGGCATCCGCACCGCCGAGGAAGTGCAGCTCACCAGCGGCGTGCAGCCCGGCGACACCGTGATCGTGAGCGGCCTGCTGGCCTTGAAGGACGGTGCCGCCGTGCAGCCCCTCCGCAACGCCCCCGCCCCAGCCAAGGCCGACACCGCGCGATGAACATCAGCTCCATCAGCATCAACCGGCCCGTGCTCGCCACGGTGATCTCGATCCTGATCGTGCTCTTCGGTGCCATCGGCTTCGGCTTCCTGGGCGTGCGCGAGTACCCCAGCGTGGACCCGCCGGTGATCACCGTCACCACCAACTACATCGGCGCCAATGCGGACATCATCGAGAGCCAGATCACCGAGGTGCTCGAGGAGAGCATCAACGGCATCGCCGGCATCCGCTCCCTCACCAGCGTGAGCAGCGACGGGCGCAGCACCATCACCGTGGAGTTCGAGCTGGACGTGGACCTGGAGGCCGCGGCCAACGACGTGCGCGACCGCGTGAGCCGCAGCCTGCGCAACCTGCCCGCCGATGTGGACCCGCCCATCGTGGCCAAGAGCGATGCCGACAGCAACCCCATCCTGTCGATGACCATCCAGAGCGACCAGCGCAGCATGCTGGAGCTCTCTCAGATCGCCAACGACATCTTCAAGGAGCGGCTGCAGACCATCCCCGGGGTGAGCGCCATCAACATCTGGGGCGAGAAGAAGTACAGCATGAAACTGCTGCTCGACCCCGTGCGCATGGCGGGCCTGGGCATCACCCCCACCGATGTGCGCAACGCGCTGGCCCGCGAGAACGTGGAGCTGCCCAGCGGCCGCATCGAGGGCTTCCGCACCGAGCTCAGCATCCGCACGCAGGGCCGGCTCACCACGCCCGAGCAGTTCAATGAGCTGATCCTGCGCGACGACGGTGGACCGGTGGTGCGCCTGAAGGACGTGGGCCGTGCCGAGCTGCGGCCGGAGAACGAGCGCTCCCTGCTCCGCGGCAACGGCGGCGTGCCCCAGGTGGCCGTGGCCGTCACCCCCCAACCTGGCAGCAACTACATCGCCATCGCGGACGAGTTCCACAAGCGCGTGGCCCAGATCAAGAAGGACCTGCCCGCCGACCTGCGCAACAACGTGGCGCTGGACACCACCGTGGGCATCCCCGCCGCCAACCAGGAGCTGCAGGAGACCATCCTCAACGCC